>DATFYV010000121.1:0-3864 GCA_035314845.1 Candidatus Acidiferrum sp. | reverse complement strand
TGGGTCATGAGCTGCCGGGCGTTCAGCCGGCGCATCGAACACCGGTGCCTGGAAGAGTTGTTCGAACGATTTGGCTTGGAAGAAATTATTTTGAAATTTGCCGCCACGCCCAAAAACGGGCCCACACGGGACTTCTTGATGGAAATTCTTGGCGAGGAACTTGCGACGCCATGCCGCATCTCGCGTACCCTGTTTACTTCCAAGCGCCGGGAAACGTTTCAGCAGGTGCTGGAGCTGGCCAATGGTTGACACCCAAGTACGCCTAGAACGCTGTTTTGCCGCTGCACTTCCGACGCTGTCCGCGGCGCAGATCGCGAACGCCAGCCCCGCTTCCGTAGCGGCCTGGGATTCCGTGGCCAGCGTAACGCTGTTTGCGCTCGTCGAGGAGGAATTTGGCGTGGAAATCGAAGTGCAAGACATGCAGGAGCTGCTTTCGTTCGAAAATCTCCTTGGATATTTGCGGCGGAAGACGGGCGAGAGCGCAGCCTAGCCGACGGAAAATGCCGTCGGAGTGCGGCAAACGGCGCAAAGCCAAAGATGGCAAACTCATCAAAACTTGCGATAACGCGAATCTTAAAATGCGTCATTAGTACTGCCGTTTTTTGCGGAATGTTTGCGCGGGATTTGGTGCGCCGCCTGTTTGGCAATCCTAGGCGCGGGCGCTGTATGGTGCTGTACTACCATTCCGTGCCCCCTGAGCAGCGCGCCTGCTTCGCGCAGCAACTGGACGTCATCCGCCGTCATGCAGAGATGATCGACGTGACGGGCCCGATCGATCTGCATTCCGGCGTGCACTACGCCGGAATAACGTTCGACGACGCTTTTGAAAATTTCATCGATCAGGCCTGGCCCGAACTGCACAAGAGGAATGTGCCTTGCACGATGTTCGTAATCAGCGACGCGCTGGGCAAGGGCTTCGGTCCGGCAAGCCGGACGGAAAAAGTGATGTCCGCGGAGCAGCTCCGCTCCCTGCCGGAAGAGCTGGTCAGCATCGGCTCGCACACCGTTTCGCATCCCTTCCTGCCGGAAGTCAGTCCGGAGTCCGCGCGTCACGAAGTACTAGAGTCGAAGGCTGCGCTCGAAAAATTACTGAACCGCGAGGTCCCCACATTCAGCTTCCCGTTTGGAGGGTTTTCCGCAAGCCTAATTGAATTATGCCGCGAGGCGGGCTACCGCCGTATTTTCACCACGCTACCGGCATTTGCATTTGCTGCCGAGGCGAATGAATTTGTCGTGGGCCGCATTCGCGTGGATCCTACCGACTGGCCGATTGAGTTCCGTCTAAAACTCGCAGGCGCGTACAATTGGCTACCGCTGGCGTTTGCGCTAAAACGCAAACTGCGCCCGAAGGACGGCACCGACCGGATGGTCTCGAAACCGGCAAGCGAACGCTCCATGGTTCGCGAATGGACCGGCACTTAAGGTCGGCAACCGCCTCTTTCCGACGCCCTCTTTCATCCAATTCCGGGTCGCAACTGCGTTGCGAAGTGTCGCCTTGCAGGGGGTGCAGCCGCGGTTGCTCTGGTATAACGCAACAGGTGAATTTGCCAACTATTTAATATAAATTAGAACGTATCCCGAAAACGTCCCAGCCAGCTTTTTGGTTTATTGAGGCGCATCCTGTATCCGCCGACGCCAAGGCAAGAAGAGGCTGCTGTTTCCGAAACGTTTCAATCCATCGACCCGCTCAACGATCCGCGCTGGAGCGAGTTCCTGCACCGTCATCCGCGCGCGTCGGTCTTTCACACGGCGGGCTGGCTTGAGGCGCTGCGGCGGACCTATGGCTATACTCCGCTGGTGTTCACCACGGCTCGTCCTGGCGAGGAATTGCACAACGGGTTGGTCTTCAGCAATGTGCAAAGTTGGCTGATTCGTCCCCACCTGGTTTCTCTGCCATTTTCCGATCACGTCGACCCGCTTTTCGATGACCCTGCGGAATTGCCGGGCTTGATCGCGCTTCTAAAGCAGGGCCAATCGCGAGGTGATTGGCGCAGTATCGAGCTGCGGCCTCCTGTATGCCCAGGGGCTGGCAACTCCTGGACGGGCTTCTGGGATGGGCGGTCGTATGTTCTGCACCGCCTGGATCTGCGGCCAAACCTTGTCGACCTTTTTCGCGGGTTGCAAAAAGATTCTATCCAGAGGAAAATCCGCCGCGGCGAGCGCGAAGGTCTGGTGTGCCAGGAGGGCCGCTCCGAATTTCACCTGAACGCTTTTTACAGACTTACGGCGATGACGCGCAACCGCCATGGTTTGCCGCCGCCGCCGCGCGAATGGTTTCGCAACGTCCTAGAGTGCCTGGGCGAACAGGCCTTGATTCGCGTGGTCCTGAAAGAGAGCGTACCTATCGCCGCCATCCTTACCCTGCACTTTAAGCAAACAATGGTTTATAAGTATGGCTGTAGCGATGCGCGCTATCACAACCTTGGCGGGATGCCGTTTGTGCTGTGGAAGACCATCACGGATGCCAAGCGTCTGGGAGCGACGGAATTCGACATGGGCAGGTCCGATCTCGGCAATGTGGGCCTGACAACCTTCAAGGAGCGTTTTGGAGCGGTGCGCTCGGTGCTGACCTACAAGAAGTACCCCGATCCGGGGCTGCGTGCGCTGGGGACCGCGCTGGCAGAGCGGTCGGCCAAACACGTGTTTGGGGTATTGCCGAGCGGATTGCAAGTGTTGGCGGGCAAGCTGATCTACCCGCACATTGGTTAGGCCAACAGAATCAGTCACTTACATCACCAGAGGGCTCGGATTAGACTGAACAGGCTGGACGCTTTGTTGACAATTCGGTGTCTCAACTAGGGAAAAGTATTTCTGTTTCAGCGGAGTGAGGTTGTACGCTCTCCACCTCCAGTATTATGAAGGATAAGGGGTTACGGGCCACGAGAGTTGGTACCGCTCGTGCAACTGGTGTTCTGCTAATAAGGTTGAACCATGCTTAATCAAGCGCTCCTTGAGCGCTACCGATGTTCGGAGCAGTTCGCTGAGTTCAGCCTGAGCGGCGACTTGTCCCGGGATGCCGGGTTTTTCAAGTTTGGCTCAAGCACTGTGTGCTTCGGCCAGAGTGCTGCTGGCTCGCGCACCCAGAGCCTGGTTGAAGATTTGTATGACACTTGCGATGACGCAAAAGTCAGCGGAGCGCGGGTGGGCTTGCCGTTCAATCCCAGCGAAATAATCGACAACCTTCGTCTTGAGCGCTACGCCGTCGACCATAATCTGAACGGTACGCAGCCGCTGTCTCGCAAAGCGCTGCGTTTCGCGTATTACTCCTTGCGGCCACTCTTCCCGGTGCCTTTCCGGCGGCAGATTCAGAAGGTGTATCTCCGCGGATGGGATAATCGGCCCTTTCCTCACTGGCCGGTGGACACCACGGTCGAAAACATTCTGGAGCGCTGTCTGGCGATGGGCATGAAGGCCAGTGGGGTCACAGAGGTTCCATTCATCTGGTTCTGGCCGGAAGGCAAGTCTGGATGCGCGCTGATGACCCACGATGTGGAAACCACGCTCGGGCGTGATTTCAGCTCCAACCTGATGGATATTAACGACGAATACCAGATCAAGGCTTCTTTCCAAGTGGTGCCCGAGAAGCGGTACCCGGTGCCGGAATCGTACCTCAGCAGCATCCGGGACCGCGGCTTTGAAATTGGGGTGCAGGACCTGAACCACGATGGTCATCTGTACTCCACGCGGGACGAGTTCCTGCGCCGTGCGGAATTGATCCGCAAATATCGCAAGCAATTCCGGGCCACGGGCTTCCGCGCCGCCATTCTCTACAGGAACCTGGACTGGCTGCCGGAACTGGATTTCAGTTACGACATGTCCGTGCCGAACGTGGCACACCTCGATCCACAGTCTGGCGGCTGCTGT
>DATFYV010000120.1:0-6085 GCA_035314845.1 Candidatus Acidiferrum sp. | reverse complement strand
GGTGGTCGCGCCCGACGGAGCAGAGATGACTACGTCCGCTTCGCCGGGCGCGCCCGCGGGAGTTTGCAGGGTGAGGCATTCCAGGGAAAAGGGATAGGTGGCGTCGAGCGCCAGCGCGGAGGAAATGGCCGTGACATTCTGCACGGATTTCACCGTGGAGTTTACGCCGTCGATGGTCACGTTGACTTTTGCGGCATCGCTGCCGAAGCCGTAGCCGTAGATTTGCAGCGTGTCGCCTCCGGCGCTGGAGCCCGCATTCGGCAGAATTTGCAGGATTTGTGGGCCGTAGCTGAAGGCGTCCGGGGCGATGGCCAGCCAGCCGCTGGCGAAATACGCCGAAATATTTCCCACACCAGGAGAGGCATTGGGCGGAGTAGTGGCCTGCAGTTGCGTGGCGCCAGACTGCGAAGCATTGGAAACGATTTGCGTGCCGAGGTGCAGTTGCGAGAGCGCGCTGAAATTCTGGCCGGAGAGAGATAGCGCGGTGCCTCCGGTCGCAGGTCCTTCAGCCGGCGCGGCAGCTGGAGCGGCGGCAAAGGATGGGGCGGAGGCCGGGAGCGTGGTGGGGTTGGCGGCGTCAAGAAAGGCGATGCCGCGGTTGCTGAGCGCGAAGAGCAGTTTCGTAGAGTCGGTATCCTCGAGTTGCGAGGACACGCCCTGGATGGCGGCATCGGGGATTTGTCCGAGCAAATTTAAGGAGTGCGCGTCAAAAATTTCGATCACCGGAAGAATTGAGGCGGGTTGCGCGGCATAGAGCGAAGTGCCGTCGTGCGAAAAGAGGATGCTGGTGGCGCTGGTGGGTAGCGGCCCTGCGAGTACATTGAGAGCTGCGTCGAGGAGAAGCAGTTGGGGCGACCCACCCGAAACGAGCAGCACGGCGAAAGCGCTGCCGTCGGCGGTGGCGGCGACTTCAGGAATGGTGCCGGACCCAAGGCCGCGCGGACCGGCAACCGCGTTACCGTTTGAATCGAACAGCGCGACTTCTCCGTTGGAGTCGCTGGCGGCGACCAGTACACGCGTACCGTCACCGGAGCGCGCCATGGCCCCCAAGCCATTCTGGAAAAGCTGCGGCTCGATCGAGGTGAGATCGGTGAGGGTGTTGCCCGCGGGATTCCATAGCGCGAGCAGAGCCTCGGCAGCGGCAGATTGCCGAAGGCGCACGAGAAAATTCCCGCCGGCCAGGGCCATGACTTCTTCGGGCAGGTCGAAGGCGGTGGTGGTGATGGGCGTGAACGGCGGAACGGTGTAGCTAGCGGTGACTTGCAGCGCGGTGGTATCGATGGCGAAGATGCGCTGCGTCACCGAGCCAGCCCAGACGGTCTTGCCGTCTTGCGAAATGTCCACACTGGAAACGCCGGGCACGGCGATTTGCACGGTGCGCGTTTGGGTGGCGGAGGAAAAGACTTCCACGCGATTCATGGCGCGATTGGCGACGAAAATTTGCTGGTGCGCCGCGTCGTAGACGATGTGGCGGTGATGAAATTCTCCGGCAGGATTGTCGAGCGCGGCGGTCGCGTCGGTCCTGACGTAACTGGTGCGGGGCACGGCGGGGAGCGCCGCGGCTTGGATGTCCAGCGTCAAGGGCGCGCTGTGTGACAGCGCGCCGCTGCTGCCCTGGGCAGAAACGGAGATGTTTCCGGTGGACGCGCCGGCGGCGACGCCAAAAATCACCGAGGCTTGCGCACCCGCCGCAAGCGTAAACGGACTGGCGGGATTACTGACCACGCCAGCGGGCAGGCCCGTCAAAGTGATTTGCACCGAACCGGTGAAACCATTCTCCGGTGTAACCATGACACCGACCGCGGAGCTGGACGCACCTTGGGCGACGGTGACGGTACCCGGCGAGACCGCCAGCAAAAAATCTGGCATGGGCGGTGGTTGGGTGAAACTGCTGCCGCCTCCACAACCCCAGCAAATGGCAACGAGGAGCGGCAACAAGAAGTAGTAGACCAGAGTGGGGGGACGTCCCATGCGAGCAACTCCTGATGTACCTGCGCGGACCGTAGCCGAAGGGTAATTTACGCTGGGCAAGCATCTCGCCAAGTAATGTAATTGTCAAGTTGAGAAACTCGCTTGTGCAAAACATTGTCTGCGGCGGCGAGGCACCCCCGGGAAACCCCGTGCCCATGTTTGAAGCCAACTTGGTTCGAAGCCAGCTGCGCCCCTCTCCTGAATCCATCTGGAGTCGCTTCCCCGAAACCTTGGCATCCTTGAAAGCGGGAGGGGCCGAAGTAAGCCTGGGATGCTGGGCCTCGGGTTGAGGGAGAGAATTATTTGGTAAGCCTCGCGCGGCCGCTTCAAGCCGGTGGACGAAGGCCGCCATCGGTGCTAACCATAGGAACGGCCATGCCCAAAGTATGCAGAGCCTTGTACTTTCCCATGTCGGCACCATGAAGAAGTAGCGACAACTCGATTGTTTTCAATCGCAAGAGAGGCAAATGGTGGCCCGTCGAATGGCCACACAAATGCTCCCTTCTGCTCGATTGCTCGTTCTTCGCGTTGGGCCCGCCCTTGGTTGAAAATCGTGTGTAAGTGGAGGTCGATGATGAGGATCCCTTATTTGCTGGCCGGCTTGGTACTAGCCTGCGCGCTGCCGCTAGCCGCCAACGCCGACACCGTCAACACCAGCATCGGCACCCAGCACTTTGTCGATGGATCCTCGGTAACGTCGGCGGCCTATACGTCGGCGGTCGCGGGCCAGCCTGCCCCGTTTAACGCGTTTTGCGGGTCGATTTCGAGCGGCGATTGCACTGGTATAACTTGGACCTTTAACTACACTGTGCCCGCTGGAGACACAATCACTGGCGCAACGCTGAGCATCGGGATACTCAACCTGCAATCGTCGGCGTCCGCAAATCCCGTGGGATCTTTCACTTTGGACGGAACCGACGTTTTGACGGGTCTCTTGAATACCGCCGCGGTGGCCGCAAACTCTATACGCAACGAATATAACGTCCTGCAAATCAGCATACCAGGAGCGGACTTTACCGACCTGTCCAGCGGCATGGCCACCTTCTCCCTGACGCTATCGGGTCCAGGACTCGGTGTTCTAGGTATGACTCCTTCGCACACTTCTGGCTTTGATTTCTCGACCCTAAACATTACGGCCACACCTGGCACTACTCCCCCGCCCGTTCCAGAACCGGCTACCTTGGCTCTACTGCTGCTGGGCGCGGCCGCCTTTGCCGCCAAGGTTGCGCTGAGCAAGCTCCCGCAGCCGCCCGTGCAAGCTTAAAGCTGGTTCGGTCCAATCCGGGCTCTTCCAACCTGCGTCAACGCAAAGCATCCATTCATGCCGAAGCGCCTGCATCCGGCGACCATTCCATCAGGAAGTACACGCCCAAGTCCTCCAGCACACGGAAGCGCAGCCGCTGATATAGCCTGAGCGCCGGATTATTTCGTTCCACATGGATTTGCACTGATTTACCAGCTGCCGCCGCCTCTGACAGCACGTTCCGGATAAGTTGTCCGCCGATTCCCGCCCCGCGATAGGCGGGCATCAGCGCGATGTCAATGACCAGCAGGCACCGCTCCGAACGGTGGACATAGAGCCGCCCAATGTCTTGCCCGTCCATCTGCACAATTAGGAAGGACGCCTCAGCATAGTATTTCCGGTAGTGGTGGGTTTGCAGGGCGAACTGGCTGCGCAAAAAGGCCTCCTTTTGCGCATTATCCCAAGGAACCAGTTGCATCTCGGCGGCACGGGTGCTGGCGTAGAGTTGCAATAGAAAGGCTTCGTCCGCGGGCTGCTCCGGGCGAAAGCTGAGGATTTGGTCCATAGAAACGGGTCAAAGGTTAGAGCCAGTTCTGTGCGGCGGACGCTCGCGGTTCCGCGAGGAGCGCAGCCCAGCGCGCTTAGTTCCGCGAGGGGAAGATTCCTTGCAGTGCGATGCAGAAGTTCAGCACCGTGAATGGCGCAAGGTTTTGGTGCGGTACGTCGCTGCCAGCGGCGCCGATCGCGGGAGCTGCCATTGCCGAACCACCCGCCGTGCTGTAGGGGAGGTTGCCATTGCCGTCGGCGGCCCATACAGCGCCCCCGGGGCTCGCCGCAGTGCCGGCGTTGGTGCTGCAATTCGCCGCATGAGTGTGCAATGGCAACTGAGACGCCAAGAGGGTGACCCCCTCGGAGCCTCCAACCTCACCTTGCACGTACCCTGCTCCGAAATGCATGGGAACGCGACCTTGAAGATTGGGTAACTGGAAATTCGTGATCCCATTACCGCCGTAGGTCGTGCCCATCAGGGCAAATAGCGCCTGGTTTTGGTTGATGGGCAGCGTTTGGCCGTTTGCCAACGCCCACCCTTTCGGAGGAAATCCGAACGAGAACACGCTGATTTGACCGAGGTAAGGTGTGCCCATCTGTGCGCTACTCCTTCTGCATTCGTGCTGCGCAGCGAACTACGCTCGCGAGGGAAAAATGCCCTGCATTGCGATGATGAAATTGAGTACCAGATACGGCTGCAAGTTCGTGTGTGGCTGACTGCCTCCCGCCGCTCCGATGGCTCCCGCCGCCATCGCACCATTGGCAACACTGCCATACTCGTCGTTGCCGCCCGCGTCGGTGGCCCAGAAATTCCCGGGTGGCTGGTACTGGTTCCCCATGCCTGTGTTGCAGTTGGGAGTGTGCGTGTGTGCCGGCATCTGCGAGGTGAGCAACGTCACCTGAGCCTCGCCGCCAGTCTCGCCCATAACGATCGGCGTGAGCCCAGCCCCATTCCCCATCCCGATAGGAGTGTTGCCTTGCAGATTCGGCAGCGCGAAATTGCTCGTGCCGTTGCCGCCAAATTGTGTTCCTAATAGCGAGAACAATGCTGTATTTTGCGCAATAGGCAGAAGCTGGCCATCGCAAGCCGCCCAGCCAACGGGCGCAAAGTTAAACGACACAATCTGGATCTGTCCTACGAATGGGTTAGACATAGTTGCTCTCATCCTCTGCGCAAAAACATGACCGCCTGGCCCTGGCTATCGACTGCATACCAAGAGTTCTTAAGTCTGGGACGGGAAAATTCCAAACAACGAAATAATAAAATTTAGGCCTAGGTAGGGCTGCCGGTTATCGTGGGGCAGACCTGACCCGGTAACCGATAGCGCGCGGGAAGACATCGCACTCCCGCCCGCATTATTATAGGCTGCGGTGTTTCCCTGGGGATCGGTGGACCAATAGGCCGCGGAAGGCGACGCCACATTGCCTACTCCGCCGCTGCCAACCGCAGTGTGGCTGTGGATTGGCATTTGGGACAAAGTAAGCGCCACGGTCTCAGCGCCGCCCTCCTCGCCAATCACATAGTTCGCTAGTCCCGCTCCCTGTCCCTGGTGCACGGGGAAGCGCCCTTGCAAGTCTGGCAGGCCAAAGGTGTTCTGGCCGTCTCCACCGTAAGTCGTGCCGATCAGCTGAAATAGAGTCGTATTCTCCGCGATGGACATTAACTGGCCGTTGCAGAACGCCCAGCCTACCGGCGCAAAGTTGAAGCCCACCAAGCGAATCTCGCCCACATACGGCTGACTCATAGCGTCATTCCTCCTGACCCGGCGCCGCTAAAGGGCTGCGCGCCCGGCCGACAATTGGCTAGCCGAAGACCGCTTCGTAGAGCAGCGTTCCATCCGGCCGGGGTCGTGAAACCTGCGAGAGATATAGTTGGCACCCGGCAAAGTCTTCGTGAATCAGCCGGTGAAGACCTTCTGTGAGAGGCTCCTGGTCACGCAACTCGAAAAACACGGAAAACGACGACCGGGCGCGCTTGCCTTCATAGCGCGCGGGATCCTGCGCCTCGATCCGCACGATGTGCTCGTGAACCGCAACCTCGGTAAGCTTCAGTCTGACGCTCCGCGTGAGGATCGCTCCGCCAGTCGCTGGCCTGGCGAAGACCACTTCCTGTCCTTTGTAGGGCTGGAACGATTCCGCGGTCAGCTCCGCAAGTGGCGACTTAGGCGGTGCCAGCATGCCCCAGGCTCCGGGGACGCTGCCGAGCGCCGCAGCACACCCGCCCACTTGAAGGAGAGTTCTGCGTTTTGCGTTGATTGCCGTTGCCGCCATTTTGCCCCCTTTACGCCAGAGACGAGGCCCAAAACCAAACGTTAAGGAAAT
>DATFYV010000119.1:0-10613 GCA_035314845.1 Candidatus Acidiferrum sp. | reverse complement strand
GCCGTGTGGCGGTGCAGGGAACGAACATTGCGTGCGTCGCCGCGCTTAAAGGCCTCCGCAAGCTTGGCGCCGGTAGCTTCGTCACGGGCCCCTACGCAGGGGATGAAAATGGCGGGGCTTAGAAAGCGCGCGGAGAAAATTTCCGCAGGCTTCGATACATGGCTAGAAGTGGTAGCGGTTTGGGAAGGCGTGTCAGAATCCGATCGCGTGGCGGCAGATTGCGGGCGCGTGATCAACAGCATCGCCCCTGCTCCAGGCACCCCCCCGGGACCGTCGCCGGGTGTGAGAGGAAAGAGCAGCCGGCCTCCGGGGCGCAAGGCGTTGAGCCAGGTATCGAGCGGCATGGTGGCGCCGGCATTGACGTATATTACGTCCGCAGGGGGCAGAGCGCCTTCGGAGGCATTGCGCGTATGCACCGACACGTTGCCGTGCTCGACCAGGTTTTGCTTCGCGCGGGCTGCCAGGTCCGGTTCGATCTCGAAGGCTTCGACCGTCCCGCCGGGACCGGTAAGGCCTGCTAGGATGGCCGTGTAATATCCTGTCCCCGCGCCGATGTGCAGAATCTTTTCCCCGGGCTGGATGTTGAGCGCGGCCAGACACATCGCATGAAGAACTGGCTGGCCGTTGTTGATGTGCCGCTCGGGAGCCAAGGCCACGACGACGTCTTGATAAAGAAAAGCGGGATCGTTCGTGGGCGTTTCGATCAACGTGCCGCCTGCGAAGATCTTCCAGGGGCCCGGGCCGATGTATGTTTCGCGCGGCGTGGTAGCGAAGGCTTCGATCAGGCGCTCATTCTTTGCGGCGCCGGCTGCCGACGCCACCAGATGGGCGAAGAATCTGCGGTGCGACTCCAGGGATTCCATGGGCGACTCTCGCGCGGAAGGCTTCTGCACCGCCGCAAAAACCGGATTACACTCTTAGTGTAAACGATTCTGTGGGTGTTGAGCTTTCCGCGGGCAGAGCCAAATCTATGAATAAAACGATCGAAAGAGAACCGCGGTGGCCGGCCTTCGTAGCCATGATGGCTGCAGCCCTCTTGTACCTAGCGTTGCCGGAGCCGCTTTCGCTCGGGCCCAGTTGGGGGTTGCTGGTGATTATTGCCCTGTTGCTTGTTCCGCTGACCGTTTCTGCGCGGCGCAGGCGCCACGACATCACGCGGGTGTTGACCTTCACCGCCAACGGTGTAATTACCCTGGCGATGATCGTCTCGCTGGGTATTTTGATTTATGGCATTCCGCGGCACACCGAGTCTCCGCAAGCTTTGTTGCGTTCCGCAAGCGCCTTGTGGTTCACCAACGTGCTGGTGTTTGCTCTGTGGTATTGGAAACTTGACGCGGGCGGCCCGCTGGGGCGCGACAGTTCGCGCGGCCGACTGGACAGCTCTTTCCTGTTCCCGCAGATGATGGCCCCGGGCGGGGGGTACGAGTCGTGGTCTCCGAATTTCATGGACTATCTGTTTCTGGCATTTAACACCAGCACCGCGTTTTCCCCCACGGATACGGCCGTGCTCTCCCGCTGGGCCAAGGTCGGGATGATGCTGCAGTCGCTCATTTCGCTGACCATCGTGGCGCTCTTGGCGGCCCGCGCCGTGAACATCCTCTGAGTGCATGGGCGTCGGCATTGCGCGGCCCGGCATGCGCGTGATAGGTTCGCGAACGATACCAAACAAGGCGCGGCATACAGGGGATGTGGGATGCTGCGCGAGGCCAATCCATTGGCGGCAGAGCTGCTTAAAATTGATGCGCAAAAGCCGGAGGCACAAGCATTGCGCTACGCCGCGCATTTTCTCGAGCGCGGCAGCGTGATCGCCATCCCTACCGACACGGTCTATGGCCTAGCCGCCGACCCGTTTAATTTAGCCGCCGTGGACGAAATTTTCCGCGTGAAGGGCCGTCCTGAGGTTCGCGCCCTGCCAATCCTGATCAACTCGCTGGAGCAGGCCAAAATGCTTACGCGCGGCGCGCTGCCAGATAATTTCCTGCGCCTGGCGAAGGCTTTTTGGCCGGGGGGCTTAACCATGGTGGTAGATGCTTCACGCGGTGTCCCGCTAAAGGTTACGGCCAACACCCGGCGCATCGCCGTGCGCTGGCCGCGCAGCGCCGTGGTCGAGGGTCTGATCGACGAGTTCGAATCGCCGGTGACCGGCACCAGCGCAAATATATCCGGCTACCCATCGTGTACCAGCGCGGATGAAGTGTTCTTGCAACTCGGCGAGCGCTTGCCGCTGATTCTCGACGCCGGCGAGAGCGCCGCGGCCTTGGCGTCCACTATCGTGGAGTTGCATGGCGATGAATGGCGCGTCGGTCGTGCTGGCGTCATCCCCACCGGGGATATCGCCACTGCGCTCGCCTAGCAATTAATTCCCCGACCACGGGGTAGACCGCGTCGCTGCGACGACTTTACGAGGAGAAAGCGTTGCCAGGAAGTCAAAGTCCCCAGTGGGAGAAAGATTCAAATCGCCGAGTTCGCGGCGATGCACAGAAACCGCGTCTGCGAACCACAGCGGAAAGATGGGCAAATCGTTGGCGGCGATTTTCTGCACCTGACTGCAGAGTTCCTTGCGCTCTTCCTGATCCATTTCAATCTTGATTTTCGCGGTGAGTTCATCAACCTCGCTGTTGCGATAACGCGCGCGGTTGCCGCCGTTTGGAGGGATGCGCGTCGACGAATACAGATAGTTAAAGAAGTCCGGGTCATTATTGGCGCCGACCCAGCTCAACAAGTTAATTTGGAAATTGCCTTTGATGGCGTCAGAAAGCAAGGTAGCAAATTCAAGGGGGCGAATCTCCAGGGCGATTCCCGCTTGACGCCACTGCTGCTGGAGCGCCGCGGCGATCAGGCGGTAGCGCTCCTCAGTGGAAGTTTTTAGCACCAAGTGCAGGCGCACGCCGTCCTTGTGCGGAGGAAAGCCTGCGGCGTCCAACAGCTTCGCCGCGCGCCCGGAATCCCCCGCATAACGTGAGACGTTCGCTTCGTACGCCCAATGCGTGGGCGGCATGACCCCGTCAGCAATGCGCGCTTGGCCGTGCAGCAGATAGCGAATAATGGCCTCGCGGTCCGTAGCGTAAGCCAGCGCCTGGCGCACTTCGCGACGCGCGAGCAGCGGATCATCCAGGTTGAATCCCAGGTAGTTTACGTTCGTGCCGGAGCGATGGCTGATAGCCAAATCGGGCTGCTTAGCCAGGACGGGAATCATGTCCGGCGAAAGGGAACTGATCTCCACGTCGGCGGACCCTTTGCGCAATTCTAACGCGCGCACAATGGCGTCGGGCACCACGCGTACATGGACCGATTCCAGCGCAGGCGCGCCGCGAAAATAATTGGCATTACCTGCCAAGACCACGTCATCATCCTGCGCCTGGCTAACAAATCGGAATGGACCTGTTCCGACCGGATGCTGCGCGAATCCCGCACCAGCCCCAGCCGGAACGATACCGATCGCCCCTCGGCACAAATTCCAGAGAAATGAAGCATCGGGCTCTTTCAGATACACCACTACTGTGTTGGCATCCGGGGCCTCGACGCTCGCGACCGAAAAGAAGTTCCCGCGTTTGGGCGAATGGTTCGCGATATCACGGATGTAGTCGAACGTCGATTTCACGTCGACGGAAGTGAATGGGGAGCCATCGTGAAAGACGATGCCGTGCTTGAGATGAAAAACGTACGTCAGCGCATCGGGTGTGTCCCACGATTCCGCCAGGTCGCCGTGTAACACCATCTGGTCATCGCGTTCCACCAGGCTGTCGAAGATCAATCCATCAAGGTGCTGCGACTGCGCATCGGTGGCAAAACGCGGATCCAGGTTTGCGGGATTCGATTCGATCAGGAGCGTCAGCGTGTTGGGGTTGCGAGACGGAGGATTTGAGCACGACCCGAGCAAAAACGAAGCCGCCAGGTAACAAACCAACGAAAAAACGAAGGAAGCAAATTTGTGCTGCGTCGCACTATCGCTGCGGGGCATAACATATTTTACCCAGAATCGCCGGGTGCCGCGCTCCCGTTGCACTGGGAATGTTCGAGGGCCGCTGGTGGCAAGTTTCGTAAGCCAGAAGAGCGAACGCGTAAGCCTCCTTGGCCTCCTCAGCCACACCCAGTTGCGAGGACGGAAGAATTTCGATGTTTGGAAGCGCAGCCGCGACTTGCGCAAGAATCAATGGATTCCTCGCTCCGCCACCCGAAACAATCAGCTGATGAATCTCGTGCTTCGGCGTCACGAAGCGATTAAGCGCATCAACCACGGATAACGCGGTGAAAATCGTCGCCGCGCGGATCAAGTCGTTGGCTTTCGCGCGATGCCGGCGTCCCAGAGCGAGCAATCGCGCGGTGTATTCGCGGCTATAATACTCGCGCCCAGTCGATTTTGGCGGCGGGATCCTCAAATAGGGATCGCGCAACAGTTCGTCGACGATTGCAGGCATCGCGCGCCCCTGCGTGGCAAGCTGGGCATTCCTGTCGAAACGCCGGTGCCCGCCCGTGAAATGTGCCACCAAGGCGTCAATCACCATGTTTGCCGGACCGGTGTCGAACGCGAAAACGTCAGCCGGTTTCGCTCCAGCGGGAATCACCGTGATATTCGCGATGCCACCCAGATTCAGCGAAACGCGTCCCAACGTCTCGTGGCGGTACAAAACATAGTCGGCGTAAGGAACCAACGGCGCGCCCTGACCACCCACAGCCATGTCCGCCAGACGAAAATCACCAATCGTCGTAATTCCGGTCCGTGCAGCAATGACGCTCGGCTCCCCGATTTGCAGCGTTGATGCCGTTGGCCGGCCCAAATATCTTATCGGTTGCCCCTGGTGGAATACGGTCTGTCCATGGCTGCCGATCAGCGCGATGCGCTTGGGCGATACATGAAACTTGCGGCAAGCCGCCAGCGCCGCGTCCGCAAATATTCCACCCAACCGAAAATTTAGCTGACTCAACTCTCCGGCGGCAGCCTTCTGCTGCTCGGCGATACGTAGAATCTCTTTTCGCACCGCGGCAGGAAACTTCAGCGCCGTATGCGCAACCAGCTTCACCTGCAGCCGCGGCGGCGCTCCGCTGATCCGCGCCAGCGCGACATCAATCCCATCCGCCGAGGTTCCGGACATCATTCCCAGAACTAGCATCGAACTCTTTCGGCGCGCCCTCATAGAATCTGCTTCTTCAATTCCGAAAGCAGATTTAGCGCATCGATGGGTTTAAGTTGGTCAAGATCCGCGTCGCGCAGTTTATCCAAAATCATGCGGTCCAGCGCGGTAAACAGAACCTGCTGGTGCCCATTGCCGTTCGCCGAGGCCGCAACACCGGGCGTTAGCGTCTCGCTGAGCTGATGCTCGCTCTGTTCGTGCTTCAGCAAAACCTCGCGCGCCCGCTCAATCACGCTGCGCGGCAACCCCGCCAGCCGCGCCACCTCGATGCCGTAACTCTTGTTTGCGCTCCCCGGTTCCACATGCCGCAAGAAAATGATCTCACTCGGCGTTTCCTTCACCGCCACATGCACATTCTTGACCGCCGGCAACAGTTCCGCCAACTCCGTTAGCTCGTGATAGTGCGTGGCGAACAGCGTGCGCGCCCGCGTGTGCTTCTGCAAATGCTCCACCACCGCCCACGCAATCGACAGCCCATCAAACGTCGCCGTCCCGCGCCCCACCTCATCCAGCAGCACCAAACTCGACGGTGTAGCGTGATTCAAAATCGCCGCCACCTCGCTCATCTCCACCAAGAACGTAGACCGCCCTCGCGCCAGATTATCGCTCGCCCCAATGCGCGTAAATATTCGATCCGTGATCGGTAACTTTGCCTGCCGCGCCGGCACATATGAGCCGACCTGCGCCAGAATCGCAATCAACGCACTCTGCCGCAGGTAGGTCGACTTGCCCCCCATGTTCGGCCCAGTAATCAGCAACAACTGCTGCCGCCCCGGCTCAAAAAACAAATCATTGGGCACAAACCGCTCGCCCTTTTGCCGCAACAACTCCTCAATCACCGGATGTCGTCCGCCAACAATTAGCAATTCTCCACTGCCATTAAACTCCGGCCGCGTATACCCGCGATCCGCCGCCAATTTCGCGAACGAAGTCAGCACATCGAGCTGCGCCACCGCCCCAGCCGTCCTCCGCAACCGCAACGCTTTCGCCGCAATCTCTGCGCGAAGCTCCACAAAGAGCTGCGTCTCGATCTCACAGATCCGTTCATCCGCCGCCAGAATCTTCCGTTCGTATTCCTTCAGCTCGCTCGAGGTAAAGCGCTCCGCGTTCACCAGCGTCTGCTTGCGCTCGTAGTCCGCCGGCGCCAGATGCAAATTCGCCTTCGAAATCTCCATGTAATACCCAAAAACGTGATTGAAGCGAATCTTCAGCGAAGCAATCCCCGTGCGCTTGCGCTCGCGTTCTTCCATCGCCGCAATAATCTGCTTGCTGTGCTGGCTCAAATTGCGCAGTTCGTCCAGCTCGCCGTTAAAACCGCCCCGTATGATGCCCGGTTCCGTCGCCAATGCCGGCGGCTCGTCGGAAATGGCCCGTTCCAAACGCTCGCGAATATCCGTCAAATCGTCCAGCTCGCCAAATAACTGCCGCAGCAACTCGCTCCCACCATGTGGCGGCGGCGTCAGAAACTTTTTCAACACCGGCAACTGCATCAAGGATTTGCGCAGCGCCACCAGTTCCCGCGGCGCAGCCAAACCCAAAGTGATCCGGCTCGTCAGCCGTTCCAGATCGAGTATCCCTTTCAACTCCTTGCGAATCTCCCCGCGCACCACGGTCTGCTGCAAAAGGTGCGACACGGCCCCCAGCCGCCCCTCAATCGCGTCCCGGTCAATCAGTGGACGCAAAATCCACGACCGCAATAGCCGCGCACCCATGCCCGTCACGGTGACGTCCATGGCCGCAATAAATGTTGTCGGCCCGCTCCGTCCGGCCTCCTCGGTAAAAATCGGCGCCATGACCTCCAGATTACGCACCGACACCGGATCGAGAATCATCGCATCGTGCTGTTCGTAATAACGCACGCGGTCGAGATGCTGCAACGCATCGACCTTCGGCGCATCATTTCCGTGCGCGGAATTTTCCCGCAAGTAATGCACCAACGCGCCAGCCGCGCAAAGCGCCTGCGCGTGGCCGTCGAGCCCAAACCCCGTCAACTCCGCCACGCCAAACTGTTCCCGCAAAATCCGTTCCGCGTAGTCATATTGAAAAATCCACTCATCCAGCCGGGACTCTACGCCGCCTACACCATCGAGCAAGGAAACCTTAGCCGTCTCAAAAAGCTGCTGCGGACGCGGCAACAACGTCTCTCGCGGCCGCAACAGCTGCAGCTCATCGCGCATCGCCTCCACCGCGCCCGGCCCCACAAATTCCGTAGCCTGAAACTCCCCGGTAGAGAGATCCACATACGCCACACCCACCGGCGAACCCGAAACATGCTTGGTCACCGCCGCCAAAAAATTATTCTCTTTCAGGTCCAACACTGCAACGTCGGTCGCGGTCCCCGGCGTGATCACCCGCACCACCTCACGCCGCACCAGTTTTTTCCCAGGGCCGGGCTGTTCCATCTGATCGCAAATAGCAATCTTGAATCCCGCGCGAATCAACCGCGCTATGTAGCCCTCCGCAGCGTGATACGGCACCCCGCACATCGGAATGGGCTGGCCTTTTTCGCGATTGCGCGAAGTCAGCGTAATCTGCAGTTCACGCGCGGCGATGATCGCATCTTCATAAAACAGCTCGTAAAAATCCCCCAGCCGAAACAACAGCAAAGCATGCGGATACCGCGCCTTCACCGCCTGATACTGCTGCATCAAAGGTGTAGTAGCCTCAATCATTCAGGTCTTCTCTGCGCTCTCCGTGTCTCTGCGCCCTCTGTGAACTCTGGTTGAATCCCCATCATCGCTATCGCAGGCCAATACATCACGCCGCAATCCCTAGCCGCGTCAACAAAAATGTATAATCCAGCGCAATCTCCCGCAAATAGTCATACCGCCCGGAAGCTCCGCCATGCCCAGCACCCATGTTGGTTTTCAAAAGTAGCAAGTTGTCGTCCGTCTTCAGCGTCCGCAACTTTGCCACATACTTCGCCGGCTCCCAATACATCACCTGACTATCGTTCAGTCCGGTCTTCAGCAACATGGTGGGATAGTTCTTAGCCTCCAAATTCGTGTACGGGCAATAGCTCTTCATATAAAAATAATCCTCTGCCACCAACGGATTGCCCCACTCTTCATACTCGCCCACCGTTAGCGGCAGGGCAGCGTCCAGCATGGTATTCAACACATCCACGAACGGCACATGGCTGATCACCACCCGAAAAAGCTCCGGCCGCATGTTCGTTACCGCGCCCATCAACAGACCGCCGGCACTCCCACCTTCAATAATCAATCGCTTCGGCGCAGTGTAGCCCGCGCCAATCAAAAACTCTGCTGCCGCTATAAAATCCGTAAAAGTATTTCGTTTTTTGTGCATGCGCCCGGCATCGTGCCAAGGCTTGCCCAAGTCCCCGCCCCCGCGAATGTGCGCGATCGCGAAAGTTACCCCGCGATCCAGCAAGCTCAAGCGATTCGAGCTGAAGGCGATGGGGATGGAAATTCCGTAGCTGCCATACCCGTAAAGCAGCAATGGCGCGGAGCCATCGCGCACCCTTTTGTCCCGCCGCTGCACCAGCGAAATCGGAATGAGCGTGCCATCCGGCGCTGTGACGTGCAGCCGTTCGCTCACATACTCTGTCGGATCGTATCCGCCCAGCACCGGCTGCTGTTTGCGCAGCACCCGCTCGCGGGTGTGCAAATCAAAATCGAATACCGACCGCGGCGTGATGAACGATTCATAGGTGAAACGTAAATGCCCGGTGTGAAACTCGGGATTGGCCCCGCACGCCGCATGGTACGCGGGTTCGGAGAATTCCAAGCGATAAGAGTTACCAAGTAAATCCGCGGCGGGCAGCGTGATGATGCGCAAATGCGGTAGTCCGTCCTCGCGCTCCAACAGCGCCAGATGCGTCGCAAACACCTCCACAGCCCCCAGCATCACTCCCGGACGATTGCGAATCGCTTCCCGCCAATTCTCCCGGGACGCCGATTCCACCGGCGTCTCCATCAGCCGGAACGTGCGGCCGCCGGAATTCGTGCGGACGTAAAAAATGCCCGCGCTCGTTTCCCCGGAGGTGCCAGGATGGTGATCAATGTAATATTCGTGCTCGTCTTCGCGCGGCGCGACCAGCTGAAAAATCCCCAGGGAATCCTGTGCGCGCAGAAACCGCACCTCGCTCGTGGTGTGACTCGCGCACGTAAGAATCAGGTACGCCCCGCTGCGCGACCGTTCGATTTCGATGCGAAAGCGCTCGTCTTTTTCTTCGTACAGCAGCAAGTCCGGCTGCCCCGCGCCCACCAGATGCCGGTACAAGCGGTGCGACCGCTTGGTCGTCTCATCCTCGACGGTATAAAAAAGCATGTGATTGTCCGCCGCCCAAGCCGTACTCGTCACCCGCTCGATGCGCTCCGGCAGTGTTTCCCCAGTTCGCAGGCTCTTCACGCACAAGGTGTATTGTCGGAACCCCGTGACGTCCAGTGAATACGCCAGCAACTCATTGTTATCGCTGACGTCGAACGAACCCAGCCCCAGAAACGAATGCCCCTCCGCCAGTACATTTAAATCCAACAAAACTTCCTCGCCGCGCGCATCGTCCTCCTTTACCTCCTGCATCTCCCGCGCTTTCCTCCGCGCGTGCACCGCATACTGCTTGCCCTCCTCCGTCCGCGTGAAATAGTCATATCCGCGCAAGCGGTATGGAACCGAAAGGTCCGTCTGCAGGATTCGCCCCAGCATTTCCTGATACAAGCGCTCCTGAAACTCCTCCGTCGATCGCAGCACCGCGTCGGTGTAGGCGTTTTCCTCCGTGAGGTAAGCGAGTACTGCGGGGTCGCTCTTCTCCCGCAGCCACGCATAATCGTCAATGCGCGCGTCGCCGTGCATCACGTGTTCCACGGGTTTGCGCTTGGCAATCGGCGGCGCGGCTGTGCCTGCGGCGTTTTGTGGCGGAATGGCTGACAGTTCTGCTTTGGCGTCCGGTTTAGTCATGAACTTGGTTTGGAGTGCGTCCGCTCTTGGATGCAGGGAAGCACAGCGAGGTGCGCGCGTCCGTTATACTAGCGGAAGTCACAGGCGGCACAAAGCGCCCTGCGGCGGAATCTCGGAGCCCCTTTGCCCCAAGAGACGGAAATCAAGCTAAAGCTCACGGACGAAAAGGCTTTTCAGCGCGCGCTGAAACGTCTCAAGGCCGCCCCGCTGTCGAAAGAATCTCCCCGTATGCACGAACTCAACGTAATTTTCGATCACCCCGACGGCACCCTGGCCAAGCGCGGCCAGTTGCTGCGCATCCGCACGGAAACCGCCGAGCCGCCCCGCGGAAAGGGCTCGCGCAAAAGCTCCCCGGTCACCTGGAAACAACGCGTGCTAGTCACCTTCAAACGGCCCACTGCGGAAGACGATACCTCCGCCGCAGGCCGCGCCGGCAGATACAAAGTCCGCGAAGAATTGGAATTTGAAGCCAGCGATGCCGGGACGCTAACCAGGATTCTCGAGGGACTGGGCCTGGATGCCTGGTTTCGCTACGAAAAGTATCGCACCACTTACAAATTG
>DATFYV010000118.1:0-5685 GCA_035314845.1 Candidatus Acidiferrum sp. | reverse complement strand
AGGGAATTGCGGTTAACGGTCGGAATTGCCGGAAGGCCGCGTGGACTCCGCGGAATCTCCCGCTTCTTTGCGGTGGCTCTTGACTTCGCGCAAGGCGTAAATGGGTTTGTTTTGCGATTCATAATAGGTGCGCGAACTGATCTCACCCAGCAGCCCCATGGAAATAAATTGAATACCGCTGAGGAACACCACTACGGTGAGGAGCATGAGCGGGCCGTGCTCGGTCATGACATCCACATGGCTGTAAAACTTGGAGAAGGCGAGAAAGCACGCCAGCAACAAACCCAAGCCTGTGCCACCGAGCCCGATCAAACCAAAAAATTGCAACGGACGCGTGGAATAATCCAGCAGGAACTTCACCATCAGCAAGTCAAGGAACACGCGCACGGTGCGCCCGATGCCGTAGTTGGACTTGCCGTTTTTGCGCTGTAAATTTTCGATGGGCACTTCGGCGATTTGCGCGCCAGTGGTGGCCGCCAGAGCGGGAATGAAGCGATGCAGTTCGCCGTACAGCTGGATTTCTTGGATGATTTCGCGCCGATAGGCTTTGAAGGTGGTGCCGAAATCGTGCAAATCCACGCCAGATAACTTGGCCATCATCCAATTGGCCACGCGGCTGGGAATCTGGCGCATCAGCCAGTGGTCCTGGCGGTGATGGCGCCAGCCGCTGACCAAGTCGAAGCCTTCTTCGATTTTTTCAAGGAAACGAGGGATTTCTTCGGGATCGTGTTGCAGGTCGCCGTCCATGGAGATGATGACTTCGCCGCGCGCGTAGTCGAAGCCGGCTTTTAGCGCGGCGGTCTGACCGAAATTGCGGCGCAGGCGCACCAGGTTGACGCGGCGGTCGTGCTCGTAAATCTCGGACAAAACTTTGAAGGTGTTGTCCTTGCTGCCGTCGTCCACAAACACCAGTTCGTAGGGTTCCCCTACGGAATCCATCACCTCCGTCAATTTCATGTACAACGGAGGAATGTTTTCCTGCTCGTTAAAGTAGGGAACCACGACGGAATAGCGGATGCCGGGTTCGCTGACCATGTCTCGCAAATACGCCTCTTGACCTGCCTGCTGCGGTGCCCTTTAAGCTTCCTGTGCCACGAAAGCATAGTCTATCAGGCGAATCCCCTGCTCGGCGACAAGATTTCTAATACCGCGATCGGTGAGAATCTCGACCTCCACGCGGCGCGAGTCTTGCAGACGGGTTTCCGATTTGCGCAAGTCCTCGTCGACGTAGCCGGGATGGCACATCAGCTCCGTGGTGCCTTCAGGGAGGCCGCGCAGCAAGTTGGCGACGCCTTCGCGGGTTAGCTCGCCGGTTTGCGCAATGCCGCAGAAATAGTCGGCTGTGGCGATGCCGGCGCGCTCGGCCTGTTCGCGGGCGTCGCGCGCCAGCAGTTTTAGTCCGCGGGCCTGCACGCCTTGCTTGAGCACCATGGCGGCGTGCTGATTTTCTCCGGCGGCCAGGGCAGTGCGCAGGGGAGAGTCTTCATGGGAGACGCGGATGGCGCCGATCTGATGGCGCTTGGCGAGGCGCAAGGCCACTTCGAAGAGCCCCGGGAGCATGTGCACGTGTTTGTGGCCGTCCAGGTGGGTGGGGGTGATGCCGAACTCGCGCACGCGGGTGATTTGCGCGTCCCATTCCTGCTCGACTTCGCTGAGCACGATGGCGCGGCGCGCCAGCTTCATCAGGATGGCTTCGGTGCCGCCGGCGAACTCGCCGTCATCATTCAGCAGGGTGGTGACTAGTTCGCGCGGGGCCATGGGCGCGCCATCGCTTAGGTTCAGGTGCACGCCTACGCCCAGGCCTTCGCGGGAGAGCGCCAGTTCCACGCCGGAGACGAAGGCCGCTCCGTTGGCCAGGATGGAGGCGCTGGTGACGATGCCGTTGGCGTGGGCTTCGGCGATGCCGCGGTTTACGCCCTCGGTCCAGCCCAAATCATCCGCGTTGACGATGAGGTTTTTCATTGTGTTGCTGCTGGTCGATCAAATTCTACCGTCGGGGCTCAAGCCCCATTCCTTGCCATGCTGGTACGGCCCGACCGAATTCGGGCCCTCCCAAATAACCTGTACCTTGGTACAGCTATTGCTTCCGCCGCGCGGGACATCTGTACCATTGACCGAGTTTCCTGCCAACTTTAGCATGGCTTTATTGAGGCTACCGTGTCCGTAAACTTGCGTGACAGCAAAGGGCGTGAATCCAAGAAGATCGCCTCGGGCTACCGAGAGAATCGCCGCGGACGCCGAATGAATTCGCGCGTACCGGTGCGTTTGGAATGGGACGCCGCCGCGGGGCCGCGCGTCAGTGTCGAAGCGCACACCCGGGTGGTCAATCCCTATGGCTGCATGGTGGTCCTGGAACACTCCCTGGACCTTGAGCATCGCCTGGCGCTTACGAATTTGGCCACCGACAGCAGCAACGCCGCCGTGGTGGTATGGAAGGGCAATCCCCGCCCGGACGGCTGGGAATACGGCATCGAACTGGTGGCGCCGGAGATGGACTTCTGGGGACTGGAGCTATGAGCACCATGCTGGACAAAAAGGTAGTGGTCGCGGCCTCCGGTTCGCGTCCAGCGACGCAGCGCCAGCCTACCGCCGAGGAGCGCCGCCGCGCGCAACGCGTGATGCTGCGCATGGGGGTGACGGTGCACATTGCGGGGAAACCTTCGCAGCACGGCTACACCCACACAGTCAGTCAGAATGGCGCGATGATTATCCTGCCCGAGCCGCTGGCCGAAGGCGCGAAAGTTACCCTCGAGAATACTAAGACGCAGAATACAGTGGATGCGCGGGTGGTGCGTCCTCCGCAGATCACCAGCGAAGGCTCGCTGGTGCCGGTGGAATTTCTAACGCCCTCGCCGCAATTTTGGAATGTGTTTTTCCCGCCGACGATTAATTAAGCGAAAAATTGCGTGGTGAATTCGGAGCTATGCGGAATGCGGCAGCCGGACCGCCGCTTTGCGATCGTCGTAGCGCCCCATCCGCAAAAGCGGGAGCCCGGCTCCCGCACTCCACCGGCAATCACTGCACGGAGATGCTGACAGAGCCAGCGGAATTGCTGTAGTTCGTGTCGCCCGTGATGAAGCTGGCAGACACAGTGTCGACGTGTCCCCCGCCGCCACCTCCCCCGCCGCCCCCGCAGCCGACGATGCCCACGGCGATGCCGGCGAATGCCAGCGCGCCGACGTAAACATAGACGCCGCGACGCTGCGGTGGGATGCGGCGCAGAGCCAGCAGGAAGGCGATGAGTAGCGCGAGCGCTGCGGTCCACAGCGGACCGGTGCGCCAGCGCGGGAACTGCGTCGGTCCCCTCGATGGCGGCGGCGCCAACAGCGACAGCCCCGTCGTGGTGAACGTGGCGGTGCAGGAAGGCGGCGCACCGGTGTTGGGGTTGAAGGCGGTCTGCGCGCCGCAAGTCACTCCGACGGACAGCGCCGTGTTGCCGTACGAGAATCCCACCATGCCCGTGGGGCCGGCGCCGTTGCTCTCGATACCGGTACTCGACACGCCGGTGACGGTAGCAGTCAGCGTAACGCTCTGGCCGGGAGTGATGCTGGTGGCATTGGAGGTTACGGTGGTCGTAGTTCCGGCCGGGGTAATCGTTAACGCGCGAGCGGCGCTGGTGCTGGCCGAGAAGCCGTGCTCCGTAGCGCTAGGAGCAAAGCTCGCCGTGAGCGAGTGCGATCCTCCAGGCAGCTGAATTGGCTGATCCTCGGCAAAGCCGGTATTGTTCAGCTTCGCGCTATTCGTATGTGTAGAGGTGTTCGGCACCAAGAAATCGTTCAGTGCATTCCCGTTGTCAAGCAGAGTGACGGTGCCGTTTGGGCAAGGCAGTGGCGGACCAAACGTGTTAACCAGAACCGTAGTTGTGCTGAAGGGCGGCGGGACGCATAGGGTCCCGGAATTGTTGGTTACGGCCACGAGTAGGATGTACGACGACCCATAGCTGATCGAACTGGCATTGCTGAGACTCGGATTGCCGTTGGCGTCGAACGTGACGAGATTAACGGTAGTCTTGCTAGGCTCCGCAGCTACGCTAGTTACTGTTCCAGTCGTGCTCGCCGTGCTAGCGGCGAACGTACCGTCCGCAGCCGCCTCGGCTGGTCCGCCACCGTAGTGCGCGGTTACAGTATAGGGTCCGCCGCCCGGGAGCATGTTCGTCGTCCCGCTGTAGCTGCCGTTGGTGAGCGCGAAAGTATCGATGATCGGTCCTGGCACGGCCGTACCCAGAATCAGCTCGACGAAGCCGGTTGGCGTCCCCGGTGAGGTTGACGTAACCGCTCCACTCACGGCGACGGTTGCTCCATGCATGATGTTCACTGCCGCGCCGCCGTTGAGCGTGAAAGTCGTCGTGGTGGGGTGAAAGGACGCGGAAGCCCAATTGGTCAAGAGATTGGCGACGTTCACCGAGCCGAGTCCAGTGGCCAGATCGTATCCGGCGGTAGTGTTGAACGCCGGGGTTATTGGGTTCACCGGTACTCCGCTTGAATTTGACACCGCCAGGATCCCATATTGATTCGCGGCGGAACTGGTGTTGCTGCAGTCAAAAGAGCCACCCAGGCAAGCCACGGAATTGTTCGATCCTGCGGGAATGTCGTAAAAGACGCATGTATTGGCGGGGCTCTGCATGGACATACATGTGGCGCCAGCTTTGGCGGCCAAGGAATAAAGCACGTAGTTCGCGTTGCCCTGGCGCTGGCCAGTTTGCTGATTTACGAGGGCCATGATGGCTGCGAAAGCGGGCGACGATGCTGAGGTTCCACCGACACCCTGAAAATCGTTAAAGGGAGAACTGAGGTCGCAGGACGAAGTGCTGCTGCCTGGTCCAGTGTTGGCGTCTTGATCGCAGACGATATAAAAGCTGCCGTTCACGCCATTGCTCGCGAAGAGCGATACGTCCGGAAGATCGCGAGCGCTGTCATTGGGGACGCCGGTGCCGGTCTGCCAGCTTGGTTTTGCGTATCCGCTATCGCAAGTTATGTTGTTGTTCGCGTCCGTGGTCGAAACAGAGCAATTGCTGGCTCCGCCGGCTCCAGCCACCAGGTCTGGCCCCGTGGATGTCAGTCCCGCAGAGTTCCCATTGATGATCGCGGCGGTGCAGGCGCTGACTCCGCCGCTGGCGCACGACTCGTTCCAGGTGACCTCCGGAATGTAGCTCTTTGCGGAAGTGGTGGCCGGGCCGGCGGCATTCCAGTAATTGGGGGCAGTCGTGGGAGTCTGATTAAAATCCGTGCCGCCTACGGCTACGTTGAAGGGCGTTGAGGCGTCGCCGCTGACTGCCAGGCCAAAGGTGGAAACATCCAAAAAGCTGGTGCTCGCCGGATCGCACGCTGCAGAACCCGTGTCTCCCGCGGAAACCAATCCGGTGATGCCCTGCGCTGCTGCCTGCTCCCATAGCGCATTTTGTAATTGATTTCCTGAGGTGCCCGCGAACGCTTCGCATTGGCCGAAGCTCTTGCTGACCACCGGCGCCAGATTATTGTTAACGACGTAGAGCACGGAAAGATCGACGCCAGCGGCTCCAACCCCGGAATCGGGCTGCTCGGTAATTACGAGAAGGACTTGCGCGTTGGGGGCCACGCCGCCAGATATTTGCGTGTCGAGGTCGGCCTCTTCTTCATCGCCGTTTATTCCCGGATCCGGGCCGTTGACGATGACCTGAAGAAGGCCGGTGGCTGGGGCGGTGTCGCC
>DATFYV010000117.1:0-8448 GCA_035314845.1 Candidatus Acidiferrum sp. | reverse complement strand
ACGGCCCGCTCGCCCTTCAATCGAGCCAAAAAGCACTCCCGGCTTCAGCGGCGCAACGAACAGCGCTCGCCCCGTGGTGTCGGTCTTCAAGCGGTCGCCGTTGGAAAAGGTTACGGAAACGCCGGGTGTCAGCCGCCCGTTTACATCCAGCACCGCCAGCGTGGCGCGCTCGCCAGCCACCAACTGGCGCGGCAGCAGCAGGATGCGTGCGCCGCTCGCGGGAGGCGCCGCTGGCGCAGCGCTCAGTTGCGGATTGGAAGCAGCCGCAGGCGGAGTTTGCGCGGAAGACGCTGCCGGTTGTTGGGAGGCCGGCTTGGGAATCCCGCCCGGCCACGCAGGAAGCGTCGCCAGCGCACCACAAACCAGCATTGCTCCTGCCAAAAATCGGTGTGCCCACATGAACACGATTGTAGATGAGACCGTCACGCCACACGCATAAAAAGCAGTTCACCTGTCCCGAACCTGCCCCGGCCAGTTCGCTTTACCATCAACTAGCCACCGGTCCTGTTGCTAAAACGCCCTTATTACATAGGGTTCACCGTCTTTCGGAGCCGCTCCGGCTCTGCTAGCGTAAATTGAGGCAGTACCGCGTGGGCAGGGGTGTCCTCCCACCATCCAGGAGTTCGTGTGCGAGTTACAAGTGGCGGCGTGACCGATGTCGGTCGCGTGCGCTCCAACAACGAAGACTGCTATCGCATCGTCTCCGAGCTGGGGCTGTTCGTGCTGTCCGACGGCATGGGCGGCGAAGCCCACGGCGAAGTGGCCAGCGCCCTGGCGGTGGAAACCGTCGTCAAGCATTGCCTGGAAGGCGAAAACAATCCCGCTCTGCCGGTTTTTGGCGAGACCCAGCCGGGCTGGTCCGCGCGTACCAAGCGCCTCTCTAGCGCCGTGCATCTGGCCAATAAAAAAATCTTTGAATCCGCCGCGCGGCATCCCGAACAAAGCGGCATGGGCGCCACCCTCACCGCTATATGGATCTCGGAGAATAGCTTGAGCCTCGCGCACGTGGGCGACAGCCGAGCCTACATTTTGCGCACCGGTTCCCTGCAACAGCTCACCAGCGATCACTCGCTCGTCGCCGAACAGGTCCGCCGCGGCATTCTCACCTCCACGCAAGCCGAAGAGAGCGAACTGCAAAGCGTGCTGCTGCGCGCCTTGGGTGCCAATCCAGACGTCGAAGTGGACGCCGAAGAGCAGCCGTTGTTTCCCCGCGACGTGCTGCTGCTCTGCTCCGACGGCTTGACCCGCATGGTAATGGAACCCGAAACTGCCGGCGCCTTGCAGTCCGAGCCCGATCCCCAAACAGCTGCCGAACACCTGGTGGCGATGGCCAACGAACGCGGCGGCGCCGATAACATTACGGTCATCGTAATTCGCACCAGTACAGAGTCCAAGAGTTGGTTCTCTTGGTTCCGCCGGGGTGCGCGCAAGTCCAGCAACGGCAACGGTCACGCTGGGGGCCAAGGTCAAGCAGGAGGAAAGTGAAATGGCGAAGCTGAGCCTGATGTTCGAAGAGAAATTGGTAAAGGAAGTTCCCGTCGGGAGCCGCGCCGTCAGCATCGGGCGCTCCCCGGACAACGATCTCCCGGTGGACAATCTCGCCGTCTCCAATTACCATGCGCGCGTGTACTTCGAAGCCGGCCGCCTGGTGGTGGAAGATCTCGATAGCCTCAACGGGACGTTTGTGAACGATATGCGCGTGGAACGCGCCACCCTGCACGATGGCGATTCCATCTGGGTCGGCAAGCATCACATCAAAGTCGACGCCACGCACGACACCGCACTGCCCATGGATTACGGCCGCAAAGCCAACGCCCCGCGCATCAACGAAACCATGGTGCTGGACACCAAGGTGCGCCGCGACATGCTGCAGCAAGCCGCGGCCATGGGCGAACGCACGCAATTCGCCGCCGGGCGCCTGAAGGTTCCCACCATCGTCGTGCTTAGCGGCAGGACGGACCAGAAGGAATACGCCCTCACCAACAAGCTAACGGTCATCGGCAAATCCAGCCTGGCCACCGTGCGCCTCAAGGGCTGGTTCAAGCCCGCCATGGCCGCGCAGATCAATCAGCGCGATGACGGCTACTACCTGGTGGCCGGCGACAAAATCCCCAGCGTCAATGCAGCGCCCATCAGCGGCCCCGTCCGCCTCAACGACGGCGACTTGATCGAAATCTGCGGTGTGCGCGTGAATTTCATCTTCCGCGAGTAGCGCGCCGTCGCAATGCCCGCCCCCTCCGAAAAAAACCGCCTCGCGCGCGCGGCATTGCGCTTCATCGAACTGCTGGAATCCTGGTGGCAGCACCGCGTCTCGTTCCTGATCAGCCTGGTTATCACTCTCGCCGCACTCACCCTGTACTACTTTACGTTCTTTGGCGAGCACCCCACGCCCATCCTCGACTTCCTGAAGCGCTTTGAGTACGACTCGCTGGACACCCGTTACCGTTATCGCCCGCCCACTGCCACGCCCATCGATCCTGCGATCGTGATCGTCGACATCGATCAGCACTCCCAGGAAGTCCTCGGCCGCTGGCCCTTTCCGCGCAGCAATTTCGCCAAGCTACTGGATGTCCTTCATGCCGATGGCGCCGCGGTCGCCGCTTTCGACATCACTTTCAGCAAGTCCGAAGTCAGCGCTGCCCCCATTCAAGCTTTCGAGAAAGGCCTGCAGGCGCGAAAAAAACGTCTGGAACGTGTCGATCCGCAGTTCGCCAAGGAGCTGGAGGCGCTGGCCGCCGAATCTAACGCGGATCAGCAGTTCGCCGCCTCCATCAAAAGGTTCGGGCGCGTGGTTTTGGGCAACTACTTTCTGTACACCGAAGCCGACCTCCGCGACATCGATAACTCTGTCCTGGAAGCCTACGCACAGCAGCTAAGTTTCTTCGCTTTTCCGCAATCCGAGGTCATCAAAAGCCGCGCGGCCTTCGGTAAACAAGACCGGGCCAGCCTGATTGCCAAGTTCCGAGCCAACGGTCTTGTCCCCAAGGGCTCGGAAGCCAATCTGGACATCTTTACCAACGCTCTTTATGGCTCGCCCGGGGCGGGTGTCGGCTTCTTCAACGTCCCCCCCGACATCGATGACGTCGTTCGCACCACCACTATGGTCTTGCCCTACGGCTTTCCCCCGGACACTGGCGATATGGACTTCTATGGCTCGCTCGATGTCATGGCCGTCCGCGCCTACCTCGGGGTACGCGATGATCTCTTGCTCACCTATGGGCAAAACGGCGTCAAGGACGTCCAGTTCGGCAACCGCCTCACCGTCGTTTCGAACGATGTCGGCCAGGCCCTCATCAACTATCACGGTCCGGCCTACACCTACCCGCACTATTCCATGGCCGACGTCGTTCAGGGAAAACTCCCTGCCGAAAAATTCCACGGCAAAATTGTCCTGGTCGGCGCCACCGCCACCGGCATCGGCGACGTGAGATCCACGCCTTACAGCGATACCGCCTACCCGGGCGTCGAAATCCACGCCAACGTGATCGACAACCTGCTGCACGGTAATTTTCTCAAGCGCGGCGCCAAGCAGCAGTTGCTCGACGCCATCATGATCCTGTGCCTCGGTCTGCCTCTCGGGATTTTTTTGGCTTTGGCCCCGCCCCGCTTCATGTGGCTGGGTCTGGGAGTTCTGGCCCCCCTTCTGTGGATTGATTACCGCGCCTTCCTTTTTGGCTGGTGGCTGAATTTCTCGATTCCCGCCATGACCATCACCTCCAACGTGCTGCTCGTCTCCCTATATCGCGCCCTCGTGGAAGAAAAAGAAAAGCGCAAGGTGCGCAGCGCCTTCGGGCAATACCTCAGCCCCGAAGTCATCCGCCGCCTGCTGCTCAATCCGCAACTCGTCGAACCCCGCAAGACCGAAATCAGCGTTATGTTCAGCGACATCCGCGGCTTCACCACCATCTCCGAACAACTCGATGCCCAGGAACTGGCCCTTTTCCTCAACGAATATCTTTCCGACATGACCGGCATCGTCTTCAAATATGCCGGCACTCTCGACAAATACATCGGCGACGCGGTGATGGCCTTCTGGGGCGCGCCCTTTGAAGTCGAAGCCCACGCCGTCAAAGCCTGCGAAAGCGCTCTGGAAATGATGACCCGCGTTCGCGAAATGCAGCAAAAATGGGAAGCCCAGGGCCGCCCGCACCTGGACATCGGCATTGGCATCAACACCGGCAACGCCAGCGTGGGCAACATGGGCTCCGTGCTGCGCTATGGCTACACCGCTCTGGGCGACACCGTAAATCTCTCTTCCCGCCTCGAGGGCTTGAATAAAGACTACGGCACGCACATCATCATCAACGAGACCACTTACGCCGCCATCGCCCATGCCAATTACCTGATTCGCGAACTAGACCTGATCCGCGTCAAAGGCAAAAAATTGCCGGTCACCATCTACGAACTCATTGGCCGTCAGGGCGAGGTCTCCGACTACGGCTCTCCCGAAGACACGCAAAAGCGTCTCGAGCAATTCCGCCAAGCCCGCGAACTCTACACCCAGCGCCAATGGGAGCAAGCACAAAGATCCTTCGAAACCATCCTCGCCACCTGGGACACCGACGGCCCCTCGCGCACTTACTGGAAACGCTGCCAGGAATACCTCTTCGACGAGCCACCCTCCGGCTGGGACGGGGTCTTCACCATGACCCACAAGTAGCCCGTCTGCTTACCCTGATGACGTAAGGAGGGACGCCGCAGTGCCTCTGCGTACCAACTGCCAAAATGTCGGCATCGAATGCCCGTGTGCCACCACGACGTGCGCGAGCAGTCCAAATTGGTAACATTGAAAAAATTGGACTTAGCGTCCAGACTTGTGCCCGTCTATTGGCATAACTCTTGCCCCTGAAGAACATGGCTTGCACCGTGCAATTTTCCCGCGTCGCAGTACCGAAACTATGCGCGTACCCGGAGCTTGGCTTGCACGTATCTAAAGATAAGAACCTGCCATCCTGCGGCGGAGCCTTCCTAGATGGCCAGCGAAACAGGGAAACTTTTCCGGCGCGATTGGCGCCAAGCCTAAGGAAGCACACTCTTTAAATGTGGATCGTACGACTAGCGCTTTCCCGGCCATACACCTTCATCGTTATGGCCCTGGTGATCATCCTTCTCACACCGGTGGTCTTGCTGCGCACCCCCACGGACATCTTCCCGGATATCAACATCCCCGTGATCAGCCTGGTCTGGAACTACACCGGCCTTGAGCCTCAGGAGATGGAACAGCGCATCACCTCCAATTCCGAGCGCGCTGTAACCACCCTGGTCAACGACGTCGAACACATTGAGTCGCAATCGCTCAACGGCATCGCGGTGGTCAAAATCTTTTTCCAGCCCAAAGCCAACGTGCAAACCGCCCTAGCGCAGACCACCGCCATCGTGCAAACCATTTTGCGCCAGCTTCCTCCCGGGACCACGCCGCCCCTGGTGGCCATCTATTCCGCCTCCACCGTTCCGGTCATTCAAATCGGCCTGACCAGCGACAATCTCAGCGAGCAGCAACTCTTCGACTTCGGCAACAATTTCATCCGCACACAGCTAGCGACCGTCCAAGGGGCGGCTCTGCCCTTTCCCTACGGCGGGAAGCAGCGCCTCATCTCCGTGGATCTCGATTCGCAAGCCTTGCAAGCCAAAGGGCTTTCCGCGGTGGACATCGTCAACGCCGTCAACGCGCAGAACCTGCTCCTGCCCACCGGCACGGTCAAGATGGGCAACATCGAATACGTCGTGGAGCTCAACGGCGCGCCGCAAACCATCCAGGAGCTGAACGACCTGCCGGTGAAAACCGTAAATGGCGCCACCATTTACATGCGCGAAGTGGCACACATCCGCGACGGCTTCTCTCCGCAAACCAACGTGGTGCGCGCCAACGGGCAGCGCGGCGTGCTCATGGCCACCTACAAAACCGGCTCCGCCTCGACGCTGGATATCGTCAGCCGCGTCCGGCAAGTGCTTGCCAATTACGCTTCCTCGCTTCCCGAAGGACTGCACATCACCCTGTTTTTTGACCAATCCCTGTTCGTGCGCGCCTCTATCAAAGGCGTGCTCCGCGAAGCGCTGATCGCTGCGGTCCTTACCGCGTTGATGATTCTGGTCTTCCTCGGCAATTGGAAGAGCACCATCATCATCGCGGTCTCCATTCCGCTCTCTATTCTTGTGAGCATCCTGCTTCTCAGCGCCCTCGGCGAAACCATCAACATCATGACCCTCGGCGGCCTGGCTCTGGCCGTCGGCATTCTCGTCGACGACGCCACCGTCGAAATCGAAAACATCAACCGCAACCTGGCCATGGGCAAGGAAACCGTGCAGGCCATTCTGGACGGCGCGCAGCAGATCGCCACCCCGGCCTTCGTCTCGACGCTATGCATATGCATCGTTTTCATCCCCATGTTTTTCCTTTCCGGCGTGGCCAAGTTCCTGTTCGTGCCGCTAGCCGAAGCGGTGATCTTCGCCATGCTGGCCTCCTACATGTGGTCGCGCACTATCGTGCCCACCATGGCCATGTACCTGCTCAGCGCGGCCGACGAATATCATGCTGAAGAGCATGTCGGCGAGAAGCAGGGCATTTTCCGCAAACTGCAGCAAACTTTTGAACGCGGTTTTGAAAGGTTCCGAGAGGGCTACCGCAGCGCGCTGAACACCGCGCTCGAGAGTTCCCTGCTCTTCGCGGCTTGCTTCCTGGCGTTCTGTGTTCTGAGTGCCGGCCTGATTTTTGTCCTGGGCCGCGACTTTTTCCCCAAGGTGGACGCCGGGCAGATTCGCCTGCACTTCCGCGCACGCACCGGGCTGCGCATCGAAGAAACCGCGCGCCTGGCCGACCAGGTCGATAGCGTCATCCGCGAAACCATTCCCCCGGGCGAACTGGAGACCGTTCTCGACAATATCGGCCTGCCCTATAGCGGCATCAATCTCAGCTACAGCAATGCGGGAACCTTCGGCACCTCCGACTGCGAAATCCTGGTGCAGTTAAACGATGAGCGCGGCAAGCCTACCAGCGCATACATCAAGGACCTGCGCGAGAAACTTCCCCAGCGCTTCCCCGGCGTGCAATTTTTCTTTCAGCCCGCGGATATCGTCACGCAAATTTTGAATTTCGGCGTCCCCGCGCCCATCGACGTGGAGGTCACCGGGCTGAATCAGCAAGCCAACTACGCCGTAGCGCAAAAACTCTCCGGCGAGATCCGCCACATTCCCGGAGCCGTAGACGTGCACATCCAGCAGGCGTTCGACTCCCCGACTTTGCGCTTGGACGTGGACCGCACACGCGCGCAATCGGTGGGCCTACAGGCGCGCGATGTGGCGCAGAACGTGCTCGTCTCCTTGAGTTCCAGCTTCCAGACCTCTCCGGCCTTCTGGCTGGATCCCAAGAACGGCGTAAGCTACAGCGTTGCGGTGCAGTCCCCGCAATACCGCGTGGACAATCTGCAAAATCTGCAAAATATTCCCATTGGCAATACCGTGCCCGGCACGCCCGCACAGATTCTGGGCAACATGGTGGAGACCAGTTCCGTCGCCCGCGCCGCGGAAATTTCCCATTACAACGTGCAGCCCATGATCAATATCTATGCCTCCGTGGATGGCCGCGATCTCGGCGCGGTTTCCGATGAAGTGGCCCAGCGCGTCAAAGACATCGAGCCGCAGCTCCCCAGAGGCAGCCACATCGTCATCCGCGGGCAGGTGCAGACCATGAAGAGCTCGTTTACCGGCCTGGCTGTCGGATTGATCGGCGCCATCGTACTGGTGTACTTGCTGATCGTCGTGAACTTCCAGTCTTGGCTTGATCCTTTCATCATTATCACTGCGCTGCCCGGCGCGTTGGCGGGCATTTGCTGGATCCTGCTGCTGACGCACACCACGTTGAGTGTGCCCTCCCTGACCGGCGCCATTATGGCCGTTGGCGTGGCCACCTCGAACAGTATTCTGATGGTCTCCTTCGCCCGCGAACAGCTCGACGAAGGCAAAAACGCCCACGACGCCGCGCTGGAAGCCGGTTTCGTTCGCGTGCGCCCAGTCATCATGACCGCCCTGGCTATGATTATCGGCATGGTGCCCATGGCTATCGGGCTCGGCGAAGGCGGCGAGCAAAACGCCCCGCTGGGCCGCGCGGTCATCGGCGGGCTGCTGTTTGCGACGTTCGCCACCCTGTTTTTCGTACCCGTGGTGTTTGCCATGATTCACGGCCGCCGCCAGCGCTCCGCGGGTGCCGATGGCGGCAGCCAGCGCACGCTGTCGCACGCGTGAGTTGTGGGAAGGCCCGACTTTAAGTCGGGCCGTAAGCGAAACGGCAGATAAGGGGCTTTAGCCCCTGAGGGATCAGCTTTATTTTCGCCGCCAGCGCGGCTCGCTAAAATGCTGAGTACAATGAGAAACGGAGTGCAGTCCGATGAGTGAGGAATTTCATAACGCATCCCCGGAACGGGCTCAGGGCCAACAAGCGCGCTCGAAGAGCCG
>DATFYV010000116.1:0-11701 GCA_035314845.1 Candidatus Acidiferrum sp. | reverse complement strand
AAAATCTCGACGCGGGCGTCGTCGTGCGGACCTTTTACGACCTTATAAGGTACGCGCCGGGTCTCTTCGCCGACTTCATCAAAGCGGCGGCCCATAAACCGCTTGATCGAATACACCGTGTTCTCAGGGTTGGTTACCGCTTGGCGCTTGGCCACTTGCCCGACCAGCCGCTCGCCGCCCTTCGTTATAGCCACCACCGAAGGCGTGGTTCGCGCGCCTTCCTGGTTGGGGATTACCACGGGTTCGCCGCCCTGCATCACGGCCACCACGGAATTGGTCGTCCCCAAGTCAATCCCAATAATCTTGCTCATCGCCTTCGTCCTCCCAAATTCAACTTTGTGCCTGCCGTCACAGTCGCATTTTAACTTGCCCCGATTAAGGGGAAGCGCACCGTTAGTGACTCATGCTCAACATTTGATTCACTCGAAGCACAAACGGACTATACAACTTGAGTGTCACATTGTCAAGTAATCTCATGCAGTTAGTAAGTTACTATTTTTCTGTAGTTTACACTAATCTCCTAGCCCCTTTCATGCTTCCTCAGAAGCATCCAGGTACTCTCGCGGTTACGCTCGAGTGCACTAAGTTTTTTAGAATGAGTGTATTGTGTCTACTCCAGTGAGGCTAGATGCCAACTAAGCCTCCTATTTTTAGGCATTTGTGCGATTCTTCGCAAAGATGGCGGAGTCCTCCCAACTCCTTTCCCAATGTTCGGCTCGGGGACGAGGTCCGGGGGCACTTCAAGTGTGGCCTGGACGAGCAGGGACCAACAAGCGGCGGGGGCTTACGACGGATCCTAATTCGCACGCTTTCCCGACACCGTGATGAGCTCGCCCAGTCCGCGAATTCTGAACATCGCCTGTAGGAATTTCGCGGTAGAATCTTGTGCTTGCAAATTTTCCGCGCGAATCGGTTCGCGCACCTTGTCCGAGGAGGACTACGTGATTCGCCGGCTATCCTTTGTAGGGCTAGTGGTCGTTGCTGTGCTGGTGCTGGGATATTTCCGCTTACCCATGCTGCATCAGAGCGTTGCAACGTCTCGCCCAGGTCAGAATCCCGAGGGAAATTCGAGCTACGGCACGGAGCCGTCGCCTGCGCCTCTGCGTGGCGCAAGCACTAACGTGGTGAACGCTGCTGCCCCTCCAGAGGCAACGCCGCAACCTGGGTTTCGGCCCGAGCCGGCTCCCGTGCCGCAAGCCATGCAAGGCGTTAACGATATCGATGCGCACCAGGCGGAAGGCTCCAAGAGCGCGCCCATCATCATGGAAGTGTTCAGCGATTATCAGTGTCCCGCATGCAAAACTCTCTTCCTTACCACGGATCATCTGGTCGTCGATAATTACGTGAACACCGGAAAGGTGTACCTGATTCACCGCGATTTTCCGCTGCCGATGCACGCTTACTCTCGCGTGGCTGCGCGCTACGCGCGAGCTGCCGCGCAAATCGGCAAACTGCAACCGGTGGCACAGGTCCTCTTCCAGAACCAGGAAAAATGGGAAATGAGCGGAGATGTGGACGGCACGGTGGCCAGCGTGCTGACCCCCGCGGAGACCGCCAGAGTGCGCACACTGGTGAAAGGCGGAACCCTGGATGCGTTGATTGATAAGGACTACGCGCTGGGCCAGATATACCACGTCAACCAAACCCCCACGACCATTCTGCACGCTAAGGGGCAGACCTTTCCGGTGGTCGGGGTGCAGAGCTTTGACAACCTGCACCAGTTTATCGACCAGCTCCTTGGACAGAAGTAGCGACAGCGATGGCGGCACAAACTCACGCTAGCAGCGAAGAGGTGGTTACACCGATGATGCAGTCCGCGCCTCTTAATTTTCGCCGCGTGGTGATTTGGATCGGACGCCTGGTGCTCGGCGGCATTTTTATTTACGCCGGCTATTCAAAGCTGTTCCTGCCGAATTTCATGTGGTCGCCGTTTTTTGCCCTGAAATTCTCGCTGCAATCTAATCTGTCAAACTTTGCCTTCCAGGTGGAATCCTACAAATTGCTCTCGTCCAGCGCGGTTTCTTTCGTGGCACACACGCTACCCTTTGCGGAAATCGTACTGGGGCTGCTGCTGTTGATTGGCTGGCAGTTGCGCGTCTGGGCCACGCTCATCACGCTGCTCATCCTCGGTTTCCTCGCCGCGGTTACGCGCGCCTATCTGCTGCACATGGAAATCAATTGTGGCTGCTTCGCGACCCCTGAACCGCTCACCGGCTGGACGGTAGTCCGTGATAGCGCCCTCGCCGCGCTGGCCGTGGTCATGACCGCCTTTAGCTATATCGAAGCCCGCAAGCCGCACCCGTGGTCGGCGCGAGAAAAAAACTGATCGCTTGATGCGGACCTCAGGAACTGCGAGTTTGCGTGCTAAACACTTTTGAAACTCGATCGGTTGTCTCTGACCGCAACCCGTTCCATCTGCGTTAGAATTACTTCTCGATGCTGAGCTTGCCTCCCATCACGCTGCGATTGCGCGGCTGGAAGCTGATCGACCGCGTGGCGCTGGCGTTTTTGCTGCTGTGCTCGATTGCGCTGGGTGCGGGCGCCGGTCTGCTCTTCGTGTACGCCAGCGATTTGCCGGAATTGCGGGCGCTGGAGACGTACCGGCCTACCGTGGTCACCGAGATATATGCCGATGACGGGCAACTGGTGGGCAGTTTTGCGCTGCAACGGCGTATTTTGATGACCTACGAGCAGGTTCCCAAGGTTTTGTACAACGCGGTAACTTCCATCGAAGACCAGCATTTCGAGGATCACTGGGGCATCGATTTCCCGCGCATTGCGGGCGCGGCATTTCGCAACGTACAGCATCACAAAATCACTGGCGGGGCCAGCACCATCACCATGCAACTGGCTGGCAATCTTTTCCTGGATCGCAGCGACCGCACCTTCCGCCGCAAAATGCAGGAGATGCTGCTGGCGCTGCAGATCGAACGCGGATACACCAAGCCGCAGATTTTTACCATGTACGCGAATCAGGTGTATCTCGCACATGGCAATTATGGATTTGCCGCCGCGGCGCAATTTTATTTTGGAAAGAATGTTCAGGATTTGAAATTGCCAGAGGCCGCGCTGCTGGCCGGCATGGTCAACGGCCCGAAATTTTCTCCGCTGCTCAATCCCGAAGGCGCGCTAAATCGCCGCAACCTGGTGCTCTTCCGCATGCTGGACGAGGGGAAAATCACCGAGGCGGAGGCGGAAGCGGCGAAGAAAACGCCGCTCGGTTTGCATATCCAATATCCGCGCAACGATCTGGCGCCATATTTCTTTGAAGAGATTCGCAAGTATCTGGAATCCACGTACGGCACGGAAGCGGTGCACGAACGCGGCTTGCGCGTGTACACCACGCTGAACATCGCCATGCAGCGCGCGGCCAATCAATCGGTGCGCGACGGTTTGCATTCCTATGACCGGCGGCATGGCTGGCGCGGCAATCTGCCCAATGTGATTCGCGACAATTTAGGGAATCTGGATACCTATGAGGACGACGACTGGCGGCATCCTATCGAGAAGGGAAGTTATGTCACCGGCTTGGTGCTGACCACCGGCGACAAAGACGCGACGATTAAAATCGGACCGTACCGTGCCATTCTCTCGCCCTCCGATTACGCTTGGACCGGACGCAAGAAGCCTTCGGAGCTGTTGAAAGTCGGAGATCTGGCGCAATTTTCCATCAAGGAGTTGCAGGATTCGACGGTGCGCGTGCAGCTCGAGCAGCAGCCGGGACCGCAAGCCGCGATGGTGGCTATCGATAACTCCAGCGGCGAAATCAAGGCTATGGTGGGCGGCTACAGCTTTGAAGATTCCAAATTCAATCGCGCCACGCAGGCTTATCGTCAGGTCGGTTCTTCGTTCAAAGTTTACGTATACGCTGACGCGCTGGAAAAAGGGTCCACGCCCTTTGACACCATTCTCGACGCGCCGTTCACCACCATCAGCGGCGGGCAGCCGTATTCTCCGCGCAATTACGACGAAAAGTTTGAAGGCACCATCACCCTGCGCCGCGCACTGGCCGGTTCGCGCAACGTGCCGGCGGTGAAGCTGGCGGAAAAAGTGGGCATTTCGAGCGTGGTGGATGTGGCGCGGCGATTTGGCATTTCGACTTCACTTCCGCCGTATCTGCCGCTGGCGCTGGGCTCCGCGGACATGCGGCTGCTTGAACACGTTTCGGCGTTCACGGTTTTCCCAGACGATGGAATTCGCATCGACCCGCACATGATTCGTCGCGTGGCCAGCTACGACGGCGCGCTGCTGGAGGAGGCGCATCCCGAAGTGCACGACGTGGTTTCTCCCGAGGTGGCGCGCACCATGACCGCCATGCTCGAAGAAGTGATTCGGTTCGGCACGGGAATTCAGGCGCGTGCGCTGGGACGTCCTGCCGCGGGGAAAACCGGGACGACGCAGGATTACACCGATGCGTGGTTCATCGGTTTTACGCCGCAACTCACTTCCGGCGTGTGGGTCGGGTTCGACGACAAGCAAATCTCGCTGGGGAAAAAAGAGACTGGCGCGAAGGCGGCGCTTCCGATTTGGCTGGAGTTCATGCAAGGCGCGCTGGCGGGAATGCCGGAGATCGAATTTCCGAATGTGGAGTCGCTCGAGGAACAGGCCGCTGAGCATCACGTGAATGTGGATACGCCGGATACCGCGCCCACGGAAGACGAGCCGCGGTCCGCGCCGAAGGAAAAACCGCCGGCTACTCCGCCGCCCGGCAGTGCGCCGACGAGCACCGCAGCGGTGGCGGCCCCGAGCGGCGGGAATGGTGCGCCGGCTAGCGGGGCGTCGTCTTCACCTCCTCCGAGATAGCCGCGCTCCAAAAAATGTCGTGCTAGTCGGGCAGTCGGAATGGATCCCAGCCGCCTGGCTCGAGAACGGTCGGTCTGGGATTTTGTCCAATCACAACAATTTTGCGGTCGGCGGTGATTTCGCCGATGACGGTCAGTGGAATTTCCCCAAGTAACCTTGGAATTCGCATGGCTTTGCGTTTCGGCACGGTGAATAAAAGTTCGTAGTCGTCGCCGCCATGCAACGCGAGTTGCAGTGCTTCCTCAACGCCAGGATGAAATCGTTGGAGCCTCGTGTTTCTCGGGGTGCGGCGGTCAGGCGCGGGAAGCGCTACAAGCGCCAATTTGGCGGCGTCGATGCGGGCGCCAACGCCGCTCGCAGCGCAAAGTCGCGGCAGATCGCTGGAAAGGCCGTCGGAGACGTCCATGGCCGCGGAGGCCAACCGCTTTTCGGCGAGCCACGCGCCCAACGCCAGGCGCGGTTCGGGATACAAGTGTTTTTGCAGGCGCAGGTCACGGCGGTTCGCCATCCCGCGCTGCCGGCGAAGCAAACGGAGTCCGCGTTCCGCCTCTCCCAGGCGTCCGCTGACGTAAAGCAAATCACCAGCTCGAGTGCGATCGCGACGCAGGGCGCGGCCCTTCGGCACTTCTCCCACGACTGTTATATTGATCAAAATTTCGTTTCGACTGGTCGTGTCGCCACCGGCCAGCGCGCATTCGAATTGCCGTGATGCCCGGCGTAGCCCTTGCAAGAAAGCATCGAGCCAATGGCCTGTTGCGGCTTCGGGGATCGCGAGGCTCAGCAGGAAACATCGCGGTGTTCCCCCCATGGCGGCAATATCGCTGATCGCGCGAGCGAGGCATTTCCAACCCACGGAGTCTGGCGGGTGTTTGCCGCGCAAGAAATGCGTGCCTTCAAGGAACCAGTCGCAAGTCAGAATGGTTTCGCAGCCCCGCGTGGGACGAAACAATGCTGCGTCATCGCCGATGCCCAAGGACAGGCGGTTTGCAGACGAGATCTTGCCGCGTGCCACCTTCCGTCCGCTAGCCGCGCCAAAAGCGCGTTCGATTTTCGCGAGGAGCGAGTTTTCGGTTCGATGGCGGCGCGGCATACGGATCCCTTGCTGAGACAGTATAACGTGCGACCTCGAAGAGGCCGTTAGCCTGGCAACGCCGGGACGAGATGCGAGCGCCCGAAATTATTTGTGGCGGATGTTGACAGGGGCGCGGGTGCGGTCGAGGGGGAATACTTGGAGTTGCCATGTCACGGGGACGGAGGTTGGCGGGAAGCAGGTAGTCTTGTCGCAGGCCTGATATTCCAGCTTGCCGGAGAGCGTGAAGGTTTTTCCGTCTTTGCCCAGGGAGCCTGCAAAATCCATCCCTGTGGCGACCTGCACGTCCTGGGTGATGCGGAAGGTGTTTTCGAAAACTGGAACCTTTTCTTTGATGGCTGGAAGAAAGAGGGTTTGCGATTGCGGATAGACCGCCGGAGGGAGCCCTAGCTGCGGAATGGGATCGATCACCAATTTTATCGGTTTGTAGCCTTGGGCTCCAGGGGCGTAAACGTGAACGTCTGGCGGCAGTTGCACTTGGGCGACCAGGGTGACGCGGGTTCCGGGGATGGCGGTGGCGTCGGACTGCTGGAGCGATAGTTTTAGGTGTGGCGCGTCCACCGTGGCGGTGACTTCCTGGCTCAACTCGGGAAAAAGTTTGGCGATTAGGCTGTTGCCGGTCAGACGCTGGCGGTAGCGAGGATCGAAAAATTTCTCGCGGATGATGCCATTGGTGTCGATGAAATAGTAGCCGGGGCGCGCGAAGCCCTTTTGCATGCCGGTGGCTTCCTTATTCAGTACGCCATAGTCCTGGATGGTATGCGAGCCGGGGTCGGCCAGCATGGGGAAGCTGATGTTGTGACGGTCGGCAAAAAATTTCAGGATTTCTTGCGAGTCATAGCTGATGGCCGCAAGTTTGATGCCTTGCTTTTCAAACCGCGGAATGGCGCTCTGCAGCTGGACCAGCTGCCCTTTGCAGAACGGTCACCAGTCCGCGGAACGGAAAAAGAGCAGGACTGTGCCGTTGGGACCCTTCAAAGAGTCTAGCGTTTGCGTCTGCCCAAACTCGTCGCGGAGGGAGAAATGGGGCGCCTTTTGCCCGACCTCCAAACCGATGGTCATCAGGACGATCGAGGTCAACCGGATTGTGTTTTCGTCGAGCGTGCCGCTGGCGGTCACGGCGTCGCCTAGGTGTACCTTCACCGCCGCTTGGGGCTCCAAATCGTAGACCACGCGGTTGGTGTCGTCGTAGAGCGACAATTTCGCATCGGGGACGTCTTTAAAACACTCGGGAGATTCGTTGAAAGCTTCGTCGGCATTGCAGGCGCTGGAGACGAGAATGCCCGACCACGTCCCGGGCCGGGGAGACCTCTCTTGAGCAGATAGCGTCATGGGCGCGAGGAACAGCAGCAATGGCGCCAGTTGTAGGGAGAGGAACTTTGCCAGTATGCGGGGCCGAAGGAGTCGCGCCAATTTCCAAGCCTTAGTCAGTATTTGGAGAACCCCCTCACTCTACGCAAGCGGGTAGCGAAGTGCAAGAACCGCGATTTTCGAGCGCTCTCATTGAAAATCGGAGCGGCCCACTATTTCAGCGTTCCCATCGTCAAATTGAAGGAGGCCCTGGAACCTGTCCATGAGTACAGGAAAGTGCAGGATTGCGCAGCCTGAACTTCGAACCCGCGAATACAGGGTTGACTCGAGCGCCTATGGAATTTAGTATGTCGCAGGTCACAAATCACCCTCTGCGGTGCAATGTTCGGTATAATTAAAGTATCGCGGGTGGGCGGCAGGTCTTTTTCGCGGATTCAGGGGCAGTTGCAGTCCGCGCATCGAGTAATTGGCAATTTGGACGATAGATAAGCCTGAGGGGCTTTTTTGGCATGACTGGTAAGAACTACACATTCTTTATTGCCTCGACGCCGGGTAAGCTGCGGAAGCTGATCATTCCGGCTTACGTGTTGCACGCGCTGGCGGTGCTTGTGCTCATCGGCGGAATTACCGTGACGGTGGCCGTCGGCTCGTATTCGCGCATGCTGTGGAAGGTCGGGAATTACAACGCGCTGCGCCACGACCAGGAAACGCTGAAAAAGCAATATCGCCAACTGCAAAGCAACGTACAGGATACCAACCAGCGGCTGGATTCCCTGCAATCTCTAGCCACCGAAGTGGCCATGACTTACGGCGTGCTGCGCTATCACCCGGTGGCCTTCGACCAAAGCGACGATCCGGTCACCCAGCAGGATGCATTTGACCGCAGCGTCGAACAGTACACCTTCCTCAAGCGCAACGCGGCGGTGATCGCCATTTCTTCTGGTGGCTTACGGCTGATGCCGGGAATGAGCTTCGCGGATTCCACGTATACCCCTTCGATTTGGCCGGTGCTGGGACATATTACGGATAGTTTCGGTGAACGCCTGGATCCCTTTAGCGGAGAAGGTGCATTTCACACCGGCGTCGACGTGGCGTCGGATTATGGCGCGCCGGTACACGCGACCGCCGATGGCGTGGTCACCATTGCCGACGACCACGCGGGATACGGCAGGTTGGTGGTCGTCGATCACGGATTTGGCATCACCACCTGGTATGCGCATCTATCGGCTTTTTCGGCCGTGGCCGGAGCGCGCGTCAAGCGCGGCGAAGTGGTTGGCTATACCGGAATCAGCGGGCGCTCGACCGGTCCGCACGTGCACTACGAAGTACGCATGAACAACGCGCCCGTGAATCCCTGGCGCTACATGAAGGCTACGCCCGCCGGAGATTGAGGGCCGGCGGGAAATAAATTTCTCGCGCAGCTCCTCGTCTCTTTCCGCGCCTTATTTTTTCCTGCGATTTTCCTGCCATGGTGACCTCGCCCTTAGCGCGGCGGTTTTTCGCCCGAGGGTTGCGGCGTAGCGCTTGAAGCAGGCGCGGCGGCTTTCGACGTGTTCGCCAGATTTAGAAAGTCTGGAGTTATCTCCAGGACCACCCGCACGGCCTTGAGATCCTCGCGGTCCACGTTGGAAACTTCGGCGCTATTCAACAGACCCACAAACGCTGTGCGCGTTGTCGGATTCATCTGCTGCGTCAGTTTGGGGTCGCCCAATCCCGCGCGGGCCAAGAGCAGCAATCCGTTCAACATGTCCGACAATTGTTTCGCGGCTGTGGCGTTGGGGCTTTCGCCTTCGGTCACGATACGCAAGGAATCGTGCTCTGGTCGCAAGGCGAGCGTCAGCCACGTAAGCTGACTCATGAGACTCGAAAGCTGCGGAGATTGCAGGCCTCCGGGGGCCTTTTCGGCCAGAGCTTTGACGGTCGAGGCGTCCTGGCGAATAACCACAAACACCGGGCATCCTGCGAGTCGTGTGAAGCGTGTCTGCCATGGCGCGGCGTCGCCGGCAGGCTCCTTATGATCGAGATACAGCGAGAGGTCGGCGTCGTTCGTGACGGCCAAACGGCCATCGCGCAGGAACGCAAGGGAGATTTTCGATGGCGGTTGCGGAGTCGTGGTTACTTTGGACGCGGCGGGCGGGGATGGCGGCATCGAACTGTCGGCCGTCTGCACGTTGTGCGCGGGAGTGACGACGGTATAAATGTCGTATCCGCTGCGTTTCTGCACCGTGCCCGATTTCGCCATGTACGCTTTGATTTTTTTTTCGTCAAAGCTGCCGTCAGCCAAGGCGAACCACACCGACTGCGAACCGCGTTGCGTCCCAGCCATGGCCACGCGATCAAGATCCCGCTCGAAGTTGAAGCCGGTCTCGGCAACAAACTGCGCGTAGTCCGCGTCACTTTGCGGTTTCTGCGTCCAGCTGTTCATCTTCTGCAGAAAAGGGGACTGCCGCATTTGCGCCATGTCTACGTACACGATTCCCGTGGTCTCCGCAGGCATATCCTGCACCAGGAGACGCAGCATCTCTTCCGGGCTGGAGGCGCGCGAAGTAGTCCAGCGTTCCACGCCGAACAAAGTGAAGGCTACGAGAAACAGTGCAGTCGCGGCGAGAATAACTTTGGTAGATTTCTTCATAAACTCCAGACTACACCGGAAATTTTCGGGCGTCGAAAGTTTCCTAAGGGGGGGAATGCTCGCTGCGATTGCTGCGATTGGAGGAATCGGAGAAAATGGGCGCCCAGGTCAAATGGCGACCCTTGGGAGTGAAAAGTGCAGCGAGAACAGGATAATTCTGAAGAGATCGTGGCACGGGCTACGCGGCTGTTGAAGAATTGAGGACAGTGCCAGCCGAACAGTCCGCAAGTGTCTGTTAAAAAAGGAGATGCTAGTCAGCAAGGCGCCGAGTCTGGAGGAGCTTTTTCCACAGAGCTGGCCCTCCACGTGCTCAAGATTTTTCTCCTGCCTCTTGCAATTACTGTGCCTATTCTGCTATCCTTACCCGGTTTGAGTTGCGCTGGCGTAGCTCAGCTGGTAGAGCATCTGATTTGTAATCAGAGGGTCGGGGGTTCAATTCCCTCCGCCAGCTCCACTGGACTGAGGGCAGGGGAATGCGGCGGAGAAATTTCGCAAGAAAAATTAACGGGCTGGTGTCTTCTGACACGAGTCCGTTTTGTGTTTCCTTTTCCAGCCCTTGCGGAGCGCGCTAAACCGGTTTTGCGAGAATTGGAATGCGCGCGTGGCATTCCGCCGAGATTTGCGGGATGTGGCTGGGCATCCCGGATGACTTTTCCGGACGGGTGGGTGAGTGGCTAAAACCAGCAGACTGTAAATCTGCCGCTCCTTGCGGGCTACGAAGGTTCGAATCCTTCCCCGTCCACCAGATGCCGCTTGGGATTAGCGGGGTCGGCGGTTCGTAGATGGGGTCGCGATTGCAGTACGTTTTTGTTCGGCAGTGAATATGAGTTGTTGGCAACAACCGTGGCAGCGGAAACCGCAGGGCAATCGCACCAGCGATGTTCTCAAGCGGATCGATTCGCGGTCGTGAAGCAAAAACGCCGCAGGGGCAAAGTGCGCCGCGACGAAGGGGTTTAGACGGCGCGGGGATTTTGACGGGCTTGGCCTGGGTAGCTCAGTTGGTAGAGCGCGTCCTTGGTAAGGACGAGGTCACCGGTTCAATCCCGGTCCCAGGCTCCAGGATTTAGGTGGCGGCGGTTGGATGGCGCGGGTAGGCAAAAGGATTTGGGAGAGCTTGGGCGGGGGTAACTCAACGGTAGAGTCTCACTCTTCCAAGGTGATGGTTGCGGGTTCAAATCCCGTCCCCCGCTCCAGAATTTGATAGGCGCAGTAAAGCACAGTGCAGCGGATCGAAAGCGCAGTTCGAGCAAATTGAGGTACGAGGAAAAAGGAAATGGCCAAGGAGAAATTTGAACGCAGTAAGCCGCACGTGAACATTGGGACCATTGGTCACATCGATCACGGCAAAACGACCTTGACGGCAGCCATCACCAAGGTGCTGAGCAAGCACAATCCGAAGGTACAGTTCCGCGCGTTCGACACCATCGATAACGCGCCGGAAGAGCGCGAGCGCGGCATCACGATTGCTGTTTCGCACGTGGAGTATGAGACCGCCAATCGGCACTATGCGCACATGGATTGCCCAGGTCACGCGGACTACATCAAGAACATGATCACCGGAGCCGCGCAGATGGACGGGGCGATTTTGGTGGTGAGCGCGCCGGATGGGCCGATGCCGCAGACGCGTGAGCACATCTTGCTGGCCCGGCAGGTGGAGGTGCCGGCGATGGTGGTGTTCTTGAACAAAGTCGATATGATGGATGATGAGGAGCTCTTGGAGCTGGTGGAGCTGGAGGTGCGGGAGCTGCTCTCGCGCTACAACTTCCCCGGCGACGACGTGCCGGTCATTCGGGGCTCGGCGCTGCAAGCCCTGGAGAGCACGGGGGATCTCTCGCGCAACGATCCGGGAGCCAAGGCGATCTGGG
>DATFYV010000115.1:0-6888 GCA_035314845.1 Candidatus Acidiferrum sp. | reverse complement strand
GCCAACTCCGCGGTTTCCGCCAGCACCGTCACGCGATCCGGCAGCACTTCCGCAAACCCCCGAATAATTGCAATCGGCTCGGACTCCGCCCCGCTGCTCTTGTCGTGATACGTCAACTCGCCAATTCCCAGCTCGGTGATCAGCGGCGCAGCCCCCGGCAGCACCCCCAAATATCCGTCCGCGCCAGGCAACTGCACTTCCGCCGCGGTTTGGCGCAGCAGTTCGCGCATCGGCGTGACGATAATCAGCTGGATGGACTCCGGCAGCATTTTCTTTACGCGCTCGCCTTCATTTTCTCGGCCTTCTTCAGCGCTTCGTCGATCGTGCCCACCATGTAGAACGCCTGCTCCGGAATATCGTCGTACTTGCCCTCAACAATTTCCTTGAAGCTGCGCACGGTATCTTCGATCTTCACGTACTTGCCTTCCAGTCCCGTAAACTGCGCCGCCACGAACATCGGCTGCGACAGGAACTTTTCAATCTTGCGCGCCCGCGCCACGGTCCGCTTGTCGTCGTCCGAAAGCTCTTCAATACCCAGAATGGCGATGATGTCCTGCAAATCCTTATAGCGTTGCAGAATTGATTTCACGCCGCGCGCCACGGCGTAGTGCTCTGCACCCACAATGCGCGGGTCCAGAATGCGCGAATAGCTAGCCAAAGGATCGACGGCGGGATAGATGCCGCGCTCCACAATCTGCCGGCTCAGGTTAGTTGTCGCGTCCAGGTGCGCAAACGTCGCCGCTGGCGCCGGGTCGGTATAATCGTCCGCAGGCACATAAATCGCCTGCACCGAAGTGATCGATCCATTCTTCGTGGAAGTAATGCGTTCCTGCAGTTCGCCGATTTCCGTGTTCAACGTCGGCTGATAACCCACCGCCGAAGGCATGCGCCCCAGCAGCGCGGAGACTTCCGAACCCGCCTGCACAAAGCGGAAAATATTATCGATGAACAGCAGCACGTCCAGATGTTCCTGGTCGCGGAAATATTCCGCCACCGTCAAGCCCGTCAAGCCCACGCGCAAACGCGCTCCGGGCGGTTCCGTCATCTGCCCGTAGATCAAAGCCGCGCGCGATTTCTCCGAGTTTCCGGGAACCACCACGCCCGCTTCCTGAAACTCCAGCCACAAGTCGTTGCCTTCGCGCGTCCGTTCGCCTACGCCCGCGAACACCGACACGCCGCCGTGCTGCATGGCCACGTTGTTGATCAATTCCTGAATCAACACCGTCTTGCCCACGCCCGCGCCGCCAAACAATCCAATTTTTCCGCCCTTCAAAAAGGGCTGAATCAAGTCAATGACCTTAATTCCGGTCTCGAACATTTCCAAAGTTGTGGATTGATCCTCAAGCGGCGGCGCCGGCCGGTGAATCGAATAATTCGTCGCACTGGTCAACGGACCCAGTTGATCCACGGGCTTGCCCAGCACGTTCATCACACGTCCTAGAGTCGGGCGCCCCACCGGAATCGTAATCGGCGCGCCCGTATCCACCGCCTTCATCCCGCGCACTAAACCTTCCGTCGGCTCCATGGCCACCGTGCGCACGCGCCCTTCGCCCAGGTGCTGCTCCACTTCCACCGTCACGTCGATGGGGTCCGGCACATTAAATCCTTCGCTGGTAATCCTCAGCGCGCTATAAATCGCCGGCAAATGCCCCGACTCAAACTGAATGTCGAGCACCGGCCCGATAATCTGCACTACGTGTCCGACGTGTTGCTCCGCCATGCTCTCTCCTAAGCGCCGTAATTCGCGCCGCTCACAATTTCGATAATTTCCTTGGTAATCGCCGCCTGCCGCACTTTGTTCATGTGCAGCGTCAGCCCTTCAATCACATCGCCGGCGTTCTTCGTCGCCGAATCCATCGCCACCATGCGCGCCGCATACTCCGCTGCCGAGGACTCCAGCATGCTGCGCAGCACTTGCGTCTCGATATACCGCGGCAAAAGTTTGCCCAGCAACTGTTCCGCCGGCTGCTCGTAAATGTAATCGACCGGCGTCTCCGCCTGCTTTTTGCCGCCCGCACTCGCGTGCCCGGCGTCTTCGCTGGCCTTGTCGCCTTCTCCGCGAATTTCTTCCACCGGCAGCAATTTCTCCACCACCAGGTTAGCGGTCATCACCGACTTGAACTCGCTGAACACGATGTATACCGCGTCAATCTCTCCCTTGGCGTACAGTTCCGTAACCAGCGTGGCGATCTCGCGCGCCACGCCGAACTCCACCTTGGACAGCACGTTGATATGCTCCGCGGCAAACGGGAAACCCGCCTTCTTCAGCGCATCGCGCCCCTTTTTTCCCACCGGGAGAGTCACGATCTTCTTGCCGCTTTGCTTGCGGATAAAATCGTTGGCGCGCCGCAAAATGTTACTGTTGAACGCCCCTGCCAGTCCGCGTTCGCCGCTCAGCACAATCACCAATACGTTCTTCTCTTCACGCTTGGCCAGCAGCGGATGCTCCGGCTCATCAATCCGTGACATGATCGAGCGCAGCATGCGCGCGAGTTCGAGCGCGTACGGCCGCGCCGCCAGCGCCGATTCCTGCGCCTTACGCAGCCGCGCCGCCGCCACGAACTTCATCGCCCGGGTAATCTGCTGCGTGTTCTTTACCGAGCGTATCCGTCGCCGAAAATCGAGAAGTGTCGCCATGAATAAATAGCTTTTCCGTGTCCTTATGAATCGCTTACAGCGAACCAGCCGCCCGCGCTACTTCGCCGCCGCTGCGCCTGCCGGTGCGGCATCCTTAATTGACGCCATGAACCTGTCTTTGAAGCTGTCCGCGGCTTTCTTGATCTCCGCCTTGATCCCGTCGTCCAGCGCCTGCTTCTCTGCAATCGTTTTCAAAATGCTTCCGTGGCTGCTTTCCACAAACTGAATGAACTCGCTCTCGAATCGTCGCACCTGATCCACAGGCACGTTGTCGATGGCCCCGCTGGTGGCCACAAACAGGCTCAGCACCTGCTTCTCCACGCTGAACGGTGCAAACTGATCCTGCTTCAAGATTTCCGTCAAGCGCTGCCCGCGTGCCAATTGCGCTTGCGTAGCCTTATCGAGCTGGTCCGCGCCAAACTGCGCAAATGCCGCCAATTCGCGATACTGCGCCATGTCCAAACGCAGCGAACCGGCCACCTGGCGCATGCCTTTGATCTGCGCGTTGCCGCCCACGCGGCTCACCGAAATACCTACGTTGATGGCCGGACGAATGCCGGCGTTGAAAAGGTCCGCTTCTAGGTAAATCTGCCCATCGGTAATCGAAATCACGTTCGTCGGAATGTACGCGGATACGTCGCCCGCCTGCGTTTCAATCACCGGCAGCGCGGTCAATGAACCCGCTCCCAACTTGTCGTTCAGCTTCGCGGCGCGTTCCAAAAGCCGCGAGTGCAAATAAAATACATCGCCTGGGAACGCTTCGCGTCCGGGAGGCCGCCGCAACAGCAAGGAAATTTCGCGATACGCTTGCGCATGCTTGGAAAGATCGTCGTAGAACACCACTGCGTGTTTTTTATTGTCGCGGAAATATTCGCCCATCGCGCACGCCGCATACGGCGCGATGTACTGCAGCGAAGCCGGCTCCGAAGCCGAAGAGGCCACGATGATCGTGTAATCCATCGCCCCCGCATCCGTCAGCGTCTTTACAATCTGCGCAATCGTGGAGCGCTTCTGCCCGATCGCACAATAAATGCAAATCAGGTCCCCGCCTTTTTGATTGATAATTGTGTCGAGGATAACCGCGGTCTTTCCCGTCTGCCGGTCGCCGATGATCAATTCGCGCTGCCCGCGTCCGATGGGGATCATCGCGTCGATAGCCTTAATACCCGTTTGCATCGGCTGCCGCACCGGTTGGCGATCTAAAACGCCCGGCGCCAACTTCTCCAGCGGATTGCGCTGCTTGGAATTGATCGGACCCTTGCCATCCACCGGCGCGCCAATCGGATTCACCACGCGGCCAATCAAACCCTCGCCCACCGGCACGGACATAATCGTGTTGGTGCGCTTGACGGTGTCGCCTTCCTTCAACTCCGAAGACTCGCCCAGCAGCACCACGCCGACCTGCTCTTCTTCCAGGTTCAGCGCAATGCCAAACATGTCATGCGGAAACGCCAGCATCTCGCCGGCCATGACCTTCGCCAGTCCGTGCACGCGCGCAATGCCGTCGCCGACGCTGATAATCGTGCCGACCTCGTCCACCGCGACGGTCTGCTCGTAATTCGCAATCTGCTCGCGCAGAATCTTGCTGATCTCATCTGCCTTAATATTCGCCATTCCCGCTCCGTCAATCTCCAGAAACTTTTTCCTGCTCTACTCTTCTCTGCAGCTTCTTCTATCTCAGCCCCAAATAGTCCCAACAAGCAGTTGTAGGTCCCGGCTTTAGCCGCGGACGGCGCCAGCGCACAGCGCCGGCTTCATCTTTCTTCATTCCCCCGCCAACTGCGCCCGCATCTGCTCCAGCCGCTTCCGCAGCGACCCGTCGTAGATGGTGTCCCCCACGCGCACCAGCGCTCCGCCTAACAGATCCGGTTCAATGAAATAATTGGGATCCACCTTCTTGCCCGTAAGCCTGGCCAGCGTCTGCGTTAGTTCCGCTTTTTGCGAATCATTCAGCTTCGCCGCCGAATACACCTGTGCTTCGGCAATCCCCTGCCGCTGCCGCACCACCTCCGCGAAAGCCCCGGCAATTTCCGGCACATCGTTCGCGCGGCCATGGTCGGCAATCACAAACAAAAAATTGCGGATGATCTTGCTTGCGCCCATGCGGCTGGCAATCTTTTCCAGCACTCCGCGCTTATTCTCGGCAGTGACCGCCGGGCTGCTCAGAAAATTCTGCAGTTCCGTGGACTGTTTGTATGCCTCCGCAAATTCCTGCAGCTGCCGGCCCGCCGGCTCCGCCGCACCCTGCGGCACCGCGATATCCGCTAAGGCATTTGCGTACTGAAAGCTGACGGACTTCAATTCGGCCTCGCTTCCAAACTCTTCACGAACTCGCTTACCAGCGATTCCTGCACCTGCGGCGTAAGCTGCCTCGCCAGCAGCGATTCCGCGCCCTCCACCGCCAGTTTCGCGGCCAGCGCCTTCAATTCCAGACGCGCTGCTCGTTCTGCCGCGGCAATCTCGGCCTTCGCGGCTGTTGCAATCTTTTCTTCGTCGCTCTGCGTCGCTGCGCGCAGACGCTCCGCCTCCGCGGCGCCTTCGCGCGTGGCGCTCTCCCGCAGCTCGCTCACTTCTTTTTCCAGATTGGCCAGTTTGTTTTCCGCCTCGCGCAGCAGTGCATCCGCTTCTTTCTTTGCCGCCGTAGCTTTAGCAATCGCGGAATTGATCTTCTCCGCGTTGCCCCGGAACTTTGGCGGCAGCACCTTCGCAAAAACCCAGATCACCGCGCCCGCCACGATAGCGAAATTAATCCACTTGAAAATTTCCTGCGCCGGCTGCGTTTTGGCGCTGCCGCTCGTCTCTTCTTCGGCGCGTGCCGCGCTCACGCCCAAGCCCGCCACAAAAAATATCGCGCCCAGCGCGCACCCGATCAGCAAGATGCGGGAAAGTTTCTTCATCGCGCCTCGCTTGGCGGCCGTAGCGGCGATTGCAAAAGCCGGCTGGCGATTTCCGCGGATAGTTGCGGCACCGTCGTTTCCACGTCGTGCACCGCCGCTGTCAACTCTTTGGCCACAATTTCTTTCGCCTGGCTAACTTCTACCGCGGTCTTCGCGCGCGCGTCTTTCAATTTCCCCGCCCGTTCGTCGAGCAGCTTTTTTCGCGCCGCTTCCTGCTCACCATATACTTTGGCGCGCGCACCCCGCAAAGCCTCTTGGTACTGTTTCACTTTTTCGTCGGCCGCCGCTTGCGCGCTTTCCGCCGCTTTCCGCGCCCCAGTGGTCCGCGCTTCGCGCTCCACCATCACTTTCAGCAGCGGCCCGAAGAACAAAACCCGCAGTAAACCATAGAAAACAAGGATGATCAGCGCTGTGGGTACAGCCTGAAGGAACAGTTCTCCCAGTTGGTGAAGGATCGCCATCGAATCGGTTATGCCCAACCTCGTTTTTGTGTGAACCGCAGAGCGGCTGCGTAAGCTGGCGGCGTTTTCCGTGGTCCGACCCGCGACGGATTGCACGGCAGGCCAAAACCCACCAACTCAAACATTAATTTATAACATCCATGAAGCGTGCCCGTCAATTCGCCGCGTGCGGCGTAAATTCCGAGCGTCCCAGTTGAAACGCACCACGCCCCCCCCGCCTTGGTAGGCGCCGGGCTTCAGCCAGGCTAACTGCAACGCGAAGCCAGTAAATATTTCCGTCGAACCGATTTCCTGTTGCTCGTGTCTCGCGGCAACAATGCTTGCAATTCCCACACGCGCGAAGCAATGATGCCAGCATGCGTGTATGCGTAACGGGAGCCACGGGCTTTCTTGGCGGCGCGGTGGTGCGGCGCTTGCTGGCGGAAGGGACGCCGGTGTGCGCGCTGGCGCGGCCTTCCGCCCGCGCCGACGAACTGGCCGCGGCGGGTGCCGAAGTGGTGCGTGGCGATCTCGGCGACGCGGCCGCGATTGCACGTGCCGTTGATGGCGCCGACGTCGTGTATCACGTTGCGGCGATGGTGGAAGCGCCGGGCGACCTCGCGGATTTTCTGGATGCCAATCGCGGCGGCACGGAGCGCGTGTTTCACACCGCGCTGCAGCATGACGTTCGTCATATCGTTTACACCAGCTCCATCGCGGTGTATGGCTTGGTGCGCGACGGCGAAGTCATCGACGAAAGTACTCCGTACGATGATCGGCCGGAGCTGCGCGATGCTTATTCGCAATCCAAGATCCAGGCCGATGCGTTCGCGGTTTCTTTTGCGCACCAAGTCGCGGAGCAAAGCGCCCATAAAGGCGCGGAACCGCCTGGCAACGGATGTTCGATAACCATA
>DATFYV010000114.1:0-2405 GCA_035314845.1 Candidatus Acidiferrum sp. | reverse complement strand
GCGCTGCTGTTGAAATTGCTGATGAGCACGTGGCCTTTTTGCAGGTTGCCGATGGTTTGGCGGACGAGGACGATGCCGTAGGGATTGATGTCGCCGTTGGCGGGCACGGTGGAGGCCACGGTGCTGATGGTGTGGAACTTGTTTAGGACTGAAGGTTCGTCGTCGGCTGAGGCGGGCGTGGCGCAGAACCAGACGAGTAATAGGGTGCCCAAAACTGCAAGGCCGTTCCACAGCTGTTTTTCGTTGCGCATGGCTGGTTCCTCCAGAAATTCCACCCCGTTTGAGCGGAAACGGCCGGGGAGGCCGTCTCGTTCATTGCGGCGGTGCTGACTTCGAGTGCCTAGAGTTTGCAGAAAAGGGTGAGGGGCGGTTGTCATGCTTTTGTAAAATCCTTGTCTGATTCTGGTTGATGGAAGGCCACTGCATTTTCGCCCAGATATTTCTATCCTTTCACAGAGCAGTTGTTGCGAGCGGACTGCCGCGATTTGGTAGCATGGCAACGGTAACCGCCAGCGCGCGCGGCGATTCGCAACCATCTCGCTAGCGGTCGACCGTGACGCCGTGCGTTCGCGAAGCATCCTAGGCAAAGGCGCTCCACGCGGGTGTTCGAACGGCTTCGTCTTTCAGCAGGAGGGATGCCATGCAACGGAACATTTGGAAAGGTGCGAGTGTGCGCACCGCCATGCTGGGTGCCGCTTTGTGCAGTGTCGTTTTACTGCCCTGCGGAGTTGTGCGCGGCCAAGAGAATATCTCGGCGCAAGGCAAATCCCTGGATCAAACCGCCAACTTTAGCGCGCTCACGGAAATGATCGGAAAGCTGCAAGCGCAGGTGCAGGACCTGCAATCGGCGCTCAACACAATGCGCGCAGATCAGGCGGGAGAACGCTCAGAGATTGCGGCACTGCGGCGGGAGTTGCAGCAGCAAGTTGCAGCCCAACGCGCCGCGGCGGGTAGCGAGGCGAGAAATACGTTGGAATCGTCAAGCGCTGCGAATGCGGCTGACAGCTCTGCGCCGGGGGCTGCGGCGCAAGGCAATTCAGCTTATGGGGACGTACTTTCGAGCCTGCGCGAAGACCTGCAACTGACAAATTCCAAGGTCACGGAACAGAGCCAGACAAGGGTGGAGAGTGGATCGAAATACCGGTTGCGTCTCTCCGGCATCGTGCTGCTGAACCTTTTCGCGAACCGCGGCATGGTGGACAATCTGGATTTTCCGCAGTTCGCGACGCCGCCGCAGCCGCTGGCTCTGGATTCGCCCAATGCCTTCGGGGGAACGCTGCGGCAATCGCAAATCCGGTTGCAAACGTTTGGGCCGGATATTGCGGGCGCGCACACCAGCGCGGACTTGAAGTTCGACTTTGGCGGCGGCTTCCCACAAGCTCCGAATGGTGCGACGCTGGGCATTGCGCGGCTGCGCACGGGAACGGTGCGCTTTGACTGGGCGAATACGTCGATCATCGCGGGGCAGGACTTCCTATTCTTCGCTCCCCTTGTTCCTACATCGCTGGCATCGCTGGCGATTCCCGCGCTGTCCTATTCCGGAAATCTGTGGGGCTGGACGCCACAGGTGCGCGTCGAGCATCGTGTGGCACTTTCGGAGACATCGAAGATCACCGTGCAAGCGGGGATTCTCGATCAACTATCGGGCGATACCCCACAGTCCGAGTACGGGAGAACGGCGGCTTGGGGCGAGGAGTCCGGTCAACCGGGGTACGCCGGTCGCGTGTCGTGGAGCCGTGAAGTGAACGGCCAGGAGTTGACCATCGGCACGGGCGGATACTATGGCCGGCAATCGTGGGGCTTTGGACGCAACGTGAACGGGTGGGTGACCACCGCCGATGCACAGCTCCCGCTGGGGCCGCAGTTCGAAGTGAGCGCGGAATTCTTTCGCGGCAAGGCGATTGGTGGACTTGGCGGCGGCATCGGGCAGACAACCCTGTGGCAAGGATCGTTTATCAATCCCGCGACGGTGATACACGGACTGGACTCGGTAGGCGGCTGGGCGCAACTAAAATACAAACCCACCGCAAAATTTCAAATTAATGGCGCGCTGGGAGTGGACAGCCCTTTCGCGTCGGAACTGCGCAAGTTCGGCGGAAATGCTTACTATGAAGGACTCAATTTTTCCAGAAATTTGACGCCGTTTGTCAATTTCCTCTATCAGCCGCGCTCCGACGTTGTATTCTCGACGGAGTATCGTCGACTAAATACCACAGTGCTCGACAACGGAAAAAACGTAGCCAATCAGGTGAATTTTAGCGTGGGCTATCTCTTTTGAGGCGCAGGAACTCAGTGCCTGCTAAACGCGTTTTGAGCGACGCCGCGTGGACGTGCGCCGCGCTTCTGTTGCTCTCGGCACCGGGCGCATTCGCGCAGCAGAACACCGTCACCGCGCAGGTGGAATT
>DATFYV010000113.1:0-4406 GCA_035314845.1 Candidatus Acidiferrum sp. | reverse complement strand
GCCCCGTACATCGCGCGCTTGATGTGGCACCAGATCATTCCGCTGGGCGGCGGGAAGCAGTCGCAACGGCGGAATCAATACGCGCTGTTCAGCACGCTGCCGGAACGACGGTTGGAACTGCGTTTCGGCAAATTCAGCATGGCCGATTTTTTCGACAGCAACACCTACGGAACGGATAGCAATTTGCAGTTCATGAATTGGACGGTGGACAACAACGGAGCCTATGACTACGCGGCAGACACACGGGGGTACACGTTTGGGGCGATATTGGAGTATCACGATAAGTTCGGAGTCATTCGCTTTGCTGAGGCGCTGATGCCCAAGGTGGCCAACGGCATTCACCTGGATGCGGACTTATCTCGGGCGCGCGCGGAAAATTTGGAAGTGGAGTTGCACGGTCACGTGTGGCGGCTCCAGCCGGGGATTTTGCGGCTGTTGTCGTTTGTGAACCACGCGAACATGGGCGTGTATCAGCAGCAGATTGCGCAATACGAAGCGAGTCAGTCGACCTCCACCCCGTTATCCGTGCCGAACATTACCAACCACCCTTTGCAGACGACCATTAAGTATGGATTTGGAATTAATTTTGAGCAGCCCGTGAACAATTGGATTGCCGTGTTTGGGCGCTGGGGCTGGAATGAGGGGCAGCACGAGTCCTACGCCTACACCGAGGTCGATCAGACAGATCAGATTGGCGTGGGCGGGAACGGAAAGCGCTGGGGGCGGAAATACGATCGATTGGGCCTGGTGTTTGTAAGCAACGGGATTTCGCGCTGGCATCAGGAGTATCTGGCGCTGGGCGGGCTTGGCTTTTTGTTGGGCGATGGGAAGCTGAATTACGGGCGGGAGAATATTGTCGAAGGGTTTTACACCCTGCATTTGTGGCGGGGACTTTACCCCGCATTTGGGGTGCAGCAAATCAATAATCCGGGGTATAACCGGGACCGCGGGCCGGTGGTGGTGCCCACCCTGAGGGCGCATATCGAGTTTTGACAGGCGCACAGGCCAGCGCGCTCCGGCCCGGGTCTGGGGTGGTACTCTTTTACTGGGTGGGCTTTATCACAGAATCGGCATCGAGTTTTTAGAAAATCCTTATGGGCATTGGGCTAAACTCCAGCATGATTTGGGGCGTGCGTGCGCGGGGCGCGGGGCCGCAAGGTGCACTCGGGGTGCACTCTCGATGAACTCACGGAACACAATATGGCGTGCTGCGCCACGGTTCCTGCCGGGCAAATCGCTGACCGGCAAGGGCCTGCTAATGTTGTGTGTGGTGCTCTTCGCCTGGCATCGTGCGGAAGCCACGCGGCGGCAGGATGTGGAGAGCGGGAGTGCCGCTGGCATGGCAGGCGCGAATTTTGCCATTGCCGATTTCGACGGCGACGCCCTGCCCGATTTTGCGTCCGTCCAGCCGGGTCCGGCGATGGCTTCGCGCACCAGCTACTGGATACAGTTTGCGTTCAGCCAGGGCGACCAGCGTTCCTTCGCGGTTTCCGGGCCCACGGGCGGATTGCAGATTGCTTCGCAGGACGTCAATGGCGACAGCTTTCTCGATTTAATCGTTTCCACGCGCATCTCCAACCAACCCGTCGCGGTGCTAATGAACGATGGCCGGGGCAATTTCCGCCTCGCCGATACCGCGGCATTCGGCGCGGCCATTTGGAATACCCAACTCGAATGGCGGGCGGAAGCGCTGTGCTACACGGACACGGAAGGCGCGCTGGGCAACTCCGGCTGGGCGGGCGGAATTTGCCAGGGTGGGGTGCGCGCGGCGTCGCCGCTCGCGATTGCCACGGTTTCCGCTGCCGACGATGCGCCGGATCTACTGCTTTTCCCTCACGAATTTCGGGGTCGTGCGCCGCCCGCGGCGTAGTCCTCGAGCCAAAGAAATATCTCGAGAATTTGTGCACACACAGGAGCGTGCAAATATGTCCTCCACGGAGGACTCCGGCGTGAGGTGTAAATACGTACAGAAATTGTTGCAAAGCGGCGGCATTGAGTTTGGGTTCCACCAAGGATAGAGCTATGCGGAAGAGGTTGCACAGGGAGAAGTTGCGAAGGACGCAAGGTCGGCCCTTAGGCGCGGTTGCAGTCCTACTCGGACTGGCCGCGCCTGCACTATCGCAGCAAACGCCCACGCCGACGCCCCAGGTTCCCGCCGCGCAGGCAGCACAGGCCGCCCAGCAGACTTCCAGTTCGGCGGGTGCGCTGAGCTGGGAAGAGGTGCGCGCCAGATTTGAAGCCGCCAACCCCTCGCTGCGCGCCGGGGCGATTGGGATTGAGGAAGCGAAGGCGCAGGAGATTACGGCGTACTTGCGGCCGAATCCCAATTTTGGCGCGTTGCTGGATCAGATCGATCCCTTTTCGAGGAATCCTTCGCAGCCGCTGGCGCTGGCGCAACCGGTGGGGTCGCTCTCGTATTTGCACGAACGGGAGCACAAGAGAGAGTTGCGGCGGGACAGCGCGAAGGAAGCCACGGGAATTGCAGTGTCCAACCAGGCGGACCTGGAGCGAAATTTGTTGTTCACCCTGCGGAATGCATTTGTGCAAACGCTGCAACAGAAAGCGGTGCTGGGGCTGACACGGGAGAATTTGACGTATTACGACCACGTGCTGGACGTGAATCGCGATAAATATAAAGCCGGGGGCATCGCGCAAGTGGATCTGGACCGCCTAGAGTTGCAACGCGTGCAGTTTGAGGCCGATTTGCAGGCGGCGCTGGTGAGCCTGCGTACCGCGAAGATACAACTTCTGACGCTGCTGAACGACCGCACGCCGGTGGAGCAGTTCGACGTGATCGGCTTGTTCGACTTCAACAATCAGCTCGCGGGACTCGACGAGTTCCGCCAGATGGCGCTGGATAACCGGCCCGATTTGCGCGCCGCAGTACAGGCGGTGGACAAGGCGCGCACGGATCACAAATTGGCGGTGGCCAACGGCTCGACGGATCCGACATTCGGCGTGGATGGCGGAAAAAATCCGCCCATCGACCATTACATTGGCATCAGCGTGCAGATTCCCCTGCGCATTTTCGACCGCAACCAGGGAGAGAAATTGCGCACCAAGCTGGACATCGACCGCAACGCTGAGTTACTGAACCTGCAGCGCGCGCAAGTGTTCAGCGATGTAGATTCGGCCTACGCGACGGTCGAGAGCAACTTGGCGCTCCTCCAGCCGTACAAGGACCGTTACCTGCAGCAGGCCGATCGCGTGCGCGACACCATCGCTTTTTCTTACCAACATGGCGCAGCTTCGCTGCTGGATTTTCTGGACGCCCAGAAAGAGTACCGCGACGTACAGCTCAATTATTTAAACCTGGTGGCTTCTTATCTGACGGCCGCAAGCCAGTTGAATTTGGCGGTGGGACGCGAGGTTTTGCAATGAACTTTTCAGCGATGAGGCAGCGCAGCCATCGAAGGTTGGCGTGGGCCATGGGAGCGCTCTTGCTGCTGGCGGGTTGCGGCGGGGAAAAGAAGGCCGACCCCGCGGCGGAGGCGCCTCCGGTGTCCACCGTGGAAACCGCGCCGGACGCCAGCATCGTGACCGTCGATAAGCCGGAGCAATTCCCCCTAGTGGCCGCGGTGGCGCGCCAGGCGCGCTCGCAACTGGTGGTGACCGGCGTAGTGGCCCCCGATGTGTTGCGCACTGTGCCCGTGATTTCGATCGCCACTGGCCGTGTGGTGGACATCAAGGCCCGTCTCGGCGACACCGTGAAAAAGGGCCAGCTGCTGTTGCGCGTGCAGAGCGCGGACATCGCCTCGGCCTTTTCCGACTATCAGAAAGCTGTAGCCGACGAAAAATTGGCCAACACGCAACTGGAGCGCGCGAAATTACTGTTCGACAAAGGCGCGATCTCGCAGAACGACCTGCAAACCGCGGAAAACGCCGAGAACAAGACCAGAGTCGATGTGGACACCACGCGCGAACATCTGCGCGTGCTAGGCGCGGGTACCGAACACCCCAGCGGCGTGGTGGAAATCTACGCGCCTATTTCCGGAGTGATTACCGATCAGCAGGTGACCAACGCGGCGGGCATTCAAGGCCTTGCGGCCACCGCCAGTCCGTTCACCATTTCCGATTTATCGTCGGTATGGATTTTGTGCGACGTCTACGAAAACGATCTCGCCACTGTGCATCTAGGCGAAAACGCGGATATCAAGCTGGCGGCCTATCCCGATAAAGTGTTCACCGGAAAAATCAGCAACATCGGCGCGGTGCTGGACCCGAATATCCGCACGGCCAAAGTACGCATTGAGGTAAAAAATCCCGGCCTGATGAAGGTCGGCATGTTTGTCACCGCGACATTCCACGGGCAAAAGGAAGAGACCCATGCGGTGGTACCCGCTTCCGCCATTCTGCATCTGCACGACCGCGATTGGGTGTACGTGGCCACGGGTGACAAAAAATTT
>DATFYV010000112.1:0-6403 GCA_035314845.1 Candidatus Acidiferrum sp. | reverse complement strand
CCGGATTTGATTTGCTGCTTGGTGGCGGGATCTTCCAGATCCGCTAGCGCCTTGCCGTTCATCTCTTTCAAAACTTCGAACAACGGCGGATTTAGAGGATCGCTGTAATTCCAGGTGAGATTTAAAATCGGATCCGGGAACGTGCCAGCTTCCTTTTTGTATAGTTCGCGGACCTTCAGGAAAATCTGCGCCAAGATGCCGTGGTCCAGCCTGCAATCGCCGGGAAGGGGAACGGCGGCGTTTTTCCAGAGCAGCCAGCGCGCGGAATTGCTGAAGGAGCCGTCTTTTTCCGCGAAGCCAGCGCAAGGCAAACGGTAAACGGTGGTCTGAATTTGTTTTTGATCGCCCTGCGCGAGAACGCGTGGCGACTTCCAGAATTCGCTGGTTTCGTCGGGGTAGATTTCCCCCACCACCAGCCATTCCGCCTTCTTCAGAGCGTCGATATTTTTATTGGTGTCCGGGCCGATAGCGACGCCGTTCATGCCGAAAGCCAGCATGCCCTTGACGGAGCCGTTGTACATGTCGTCCCACAGGTGAGTCCAGGAATAGTCGCGGTCCACCTTGGGCAGATAGTTGAAGGCCCAATCGTTTTGTTTCGTGGCCGCATCGCCGAAGAGAGCCTTCATGAAGCTGACTGTGAACTTGGAGGTGTTGCTGTAATAGTTCCAGGACTCCCACGGGGCAGGCTTCGAAGGGGTGGGGGTAACGCGCTTCATCCAGGCGTCGAAAGAAGTGTCTGCGGGCGTGGGAACCTTCAAATAGCCGGGCAGCGTGTCGTATAGGCCGGCCATATCAGTGGCGCCTTGAATGTTGGAGTGACCGCGCAGGGCGTTTACACCGCCACCCGCGCGCCCGACGTTGCCGAGGAGCAGCTGCAGCATGGCCGCGGTGCGAATAATCTGCGTGCCGAAACTGTGATGCGTCCAACCGACAGCGTAAATGATGGTGGCGACTTTCTTCATGTCGCCATCTTTGCGGATGGAGGTGAAGGTGTCGGCGGCTTTGAGGAATTGCTCTTTCGCGATGCCGGTGATGCGCTCCACCATTTCCGGCGTGTAGCGCGAGTAGTGTTTTCTTAGGAGCTGAAAGACACAATTGGGATTTTGCAGCGTGAGGTCGTAGTCGACGTTTTCCGGCATGGGTGGCAGAGGCGGGGCGGCTTGGTTCTGCCCCGTAGTCATGCCCGGTGTGTTCGTTTGGGGATTGCCACCGGTGCCTGAGTAATTCCAAGTCGAACGGTCGTAAGTGGACTTCGCGGCGTCGAAGCCGGAGAAGACACCATCGGTGTCGCTGGGCAACTTGAAATCGCTCTTGACGATGAACGCGGCGTTGGTGAAGTTGAGCAGATATTCGTGGGCAATGCGGTTGTTTTGGATGGCGTAATTGATGACCCCGCCGAGAAAAGCAATGTCCGAGCCGGCGCGGATTTGGCAGAAGAGGTCCGCGACCGCGGAGGTTCGCGTGAAGCGCGGGTCAACGGAGATCATTTTCGCGTTGCGGTTGCGCTTGGCTTCGATGGCCCACTTGAAGCCGCAGGGATGGTTCTCCGCTGGGTTACCGCCCATGATTAGCATCATGTCGGTGTTCTTGATATCCACCCAGCCATTCGTCATTGCGCCCCGCCCAAACGTTGGTCCCAAACTTGAGACCGTGGGGCCGTGTCAAACTCTAGCCTGATTTTCCAGATGCACGACCCCCAGGGCGCGCATGGCCTTAACTACCAGGTAGTTGAATTCGTTGGTGTCGGTGCAGCCGCCGATCCAGGAGATGGCTTCGGTGCGATTGACGGTGCGCCCAGCGGCGTCTTTTTCGATGAAGCTCTCATCCCGAGTCTTCTTGATGCGCGCAGCGATTTCGTTCAACGCATCGTCCCAGGAGATATCCTCCCACTGGGAGCCACCCGGCCGGCGCACCTGCGGTTTAAGGAGGCGGCGATCATTCAGGATGTCTTGCGCGAGGGACGAGCCTTTGGGACACAGCGTACCACGGTTGGTGGGGTGATCCGGGTCGCCTTCCACGTGCACCACCTGCGCGGTGACGTTTTTGGCGTGGTCCCCGATGGTATAAATGATGGTGCCGCAGCCCACCGCGCAATAGGGACACGTTGAGCGCGTCTCGTTCGCTCGCCCAATCTTCAGGGATTTTAGTTCGGCGTAGGCCGGCTGCACGTCGAAGCCAAATACAGCTACAGCGGCCCCGCCAACGGCGGTGAGTTTCAGGAAATCGCGACGCGTAGGTTGCACAGAGCCCCCCTCGGCCCGCAAGGCTGTCGTACGAACGAGTCTTCCAACTTCTAGTCCCGGTCCGCCAATAAGTCAAGCCGCAGTGTGACGCGACAATCGCTGGTTCGATGAAGCCCAAGACACTTTGGGCGCAATTATTCGCCGGGGAAAGGGAGAAAGGCGACTCCCGCGCAGAATCAGGTGTTTTTCTGAAAGTTGGTTTTGTCCATGGCGCGGCGGATTTCGGGGTTGGTCATGAAGTGTTGCCAGACGAAGCCAGTGCGGGCGTTTTCGGCCATAAGGATGGTGATGCCGGCGTCTATGCCGATAACGTCGGGGGAGGCCCAGTTGGTTAGGGGATTGAAGGCGTCGACGAAGCCGTAGGTGGTCCAGGCGATTTGCGAGTATTTGTCGCGAATGGTTTCTAAAACGCGCAGGGTTTCTTGCGGCAGGAAGGGTAAAGAGCCCGCGGGTGCGCACGGGACCACGGTACCGTCTGGGTGGCCGATCAGCGGTGGGCCGCCCCAGCCCGTGTAACCCTTTTGCGAGTCCGAAGCGGTGATGCCCCACAGGTCTTCGGTGTAGTCCGGGAAGGAGTTGGACATTTCCAGGCACCACAGTTTGTGGACCTCGGTGGCGATGGCCGAGTTGGCAAAAAAATCGGCGTATTTGTCGTGACGCCCGCGGAAGTCGAACCAGGCGTGAGAATACTGGTGGGCGAACAGCGGGGCTTGCGCGCCGATGTAGCGGATGCCGTTGAATTCGAAATGCGGGCGGGACCAGGCATCCCAGGACTCGGCGGGAAGCGGGTTGCGGTTGGCGCCGATGCCCAGCAAGTAGATCATCATGAGTTCCGCGTAACTGTCCCAGCGGGATTTGATATAGCCGTGCTCGGGGGTCCAGCCCTTGGACAGGGTGAGCTCGTTGGGGCCGGCGCCTTTGAGGAACCAAGGCCAGTCAATGCGGTCGTAGATGGCGGTGACGAGTTGCGAGATTTCCGGATTGGCGAAGTAGGCTCGGCAGGTGAGGGCGCCACAGAGGAAAATGGAAGTGTCAATGTTGGAGACTTCACAGTTAAACGCCCGTTCGCCGTTGTCCATCTTCAGGAAGTGATAGAAGAAGCCGTGCTCGGTGGGCAGCTTTTGGGCGACGAAGCGGAGAGTCGTTAAGACGCGCTCGAGGATGGCGTTGCGGGGTTGCCAGCCGCGCTCCGCGGCGATACACAAGGCCGTCAGACCGAAGCCGGTGGCGGCGATGCTGGCGACGTTGCGCGCGTCCTGCTGGCGGGCCAGGCTGCGGTCTTTCACCAGACCGGTGTTTGGGTCGGCGGATTCCCAGAAAAATTGGAAGGTGGCGCTTTCGATTTCTTCAAGGAAAGTGTCTTCCTTGGGGGTAAAGCGGTAGCGCGTGGCGGCGCTGGTGGTGGCGGGTTCGGGAGGGGTAGCGGGCAGCGGGGGGAGTTGCGGTGGGCCGTACCTGCGGAAGGGCGGCGGATTTTGCGGTAAAGCGTTGGCCAGCAGGGCGATGGCGGAGTTTGGGAGCGCGAGGGTGGCGCTGGAGAAGAGGGCTCTGCGGAGCCAATTGCGCCGGGATCGGGACGCCGGGCAGCGTGCGGCGTCGTTTAGTAAATCGGTTTTCTTCTGCGTCATCGGCTGGAGGCGTACGCGACGTGCCCTGCAAGTTTAGGCATTTGAGTTGGCAAAGGGCAAGCGCTTTGAACCCGTGATTTGGATGAGCGACGCCAGAAGCTGGATAGCAATCCTCCGTGTTGACCCATGTTGACAATGGGGTCCGCAGTTTCTATTATCCCGGGCGACCCGAAGAGACCCAAGGCTTTGGGCCTTCGATGGCCGGAAAATTGGGAATCGGTTTCGGCAATGACGGCTATCGAACCATGTGGACTCGGTCTACAAATCTCGAAAATGCAGTTTGGCGCCGGCACGCTTGGCGCTGGAGACGGAAGCAGCAAGGAGTGCTTATGAGCTGGATGTCAACGGTGGGGAGTTTGTTGCAGCAATATGCGGGCGGAGCGGCGGGTGCGCCTCCCGCGGATGTGCATGCGCATTTCGATCAGGTGGCCCAGGCGGCGCCCGCTTCGGCGATCGCCAGCGGGATTGCGGCGGCGTTTCAGTCCGGGCAGACGGCGGGATTTGGCCCGATGCTGGGGACCTTGTTCAGCAATTCGACGGCGGAGCAGAAGGCTGGATTGTTGAACCAGTTGATAGGTTCGGTTAGTCCGGCGATGCTGAGTTCGGTGCTGAGTGCGGCAGGTTTATCTGGCTTGGTTGGAGCCGGCGGGACGCCGCAGATCACGCCGGAGCAGGCCCAGCAGATTTCGCCGCAGGCGGTGCAGCAGATGGCGACGCACGCGCAAGGTGCGAATCCTTCCATCGTTGATGAAGTGAGCGGATTTTACGCGCAGCACGCAACGCTGGTGAAGACGCTGGGGGGCGCAGCGCTCTCCATTGCGTTGGCGCGCGTGGCGCAGCATCAGCAGAGCGCATCGGCGTAAGGCGCTCGCGTTGCCGCCCGAGATTGTCCGGGCTGAGCGGCGCGGTTTTGTGCTTAGAACGAGATAGGAAGAAAGCTTGCACGGCCGCGCCTCTCTTGAGATGGAGGGAAGGCGCGGCTTTTATTTGGGGGCAGCGTTTTGCAGTGCGAGGCTGTGACAGGTACCAAGTCGGTACGAAATCTAAGGTGCGCGGTGCGGGTTGGTCTTTTATCCTCAGTGCTGCGCGAAGAAAACCGTCGACTGGGTGCATCTGAATGGAAGCACTCCTCTGCGGGGCCAAGCGCTGAACTTTTTCGCGGCGCCGGTGTTTGCAAGAACGAGCCGGGCATGGGGCAGCTCGCGGTGCGATTCCAGACAGGATCTTTTCCATGGCGACGCAGCAAAACCAACTTACGAGTCAGGAAACGACTGCAGAACGGCGGAGGTGGGGGCGCGCCGCTCCGGAACTGCTGACGTATGTGTCGTTTGGCGGGGATGGGGGCGAGCCTGCGGATAACGGCGGGATGGTGCTGGATGTCGGCGAAAACGGGCTGGCCATTGTGGCGGCCCTGGCGATGTCCGATGGAGCGCGGCTGAACATCGCGATACCCGCCGATGCTAGCCATCCGGCGATGGAGGTCCGCGGGCGGGTAGTGTGGATGGCGGGATCCAGGCGCCGAGTGGGTGTGCAGTTGGAGGAGCTTTCAGGGAGCAAGCGGGAACTGTGGCACAGATGGATTTTGGCAATTTCCGGGCCGGATGCTGAGGCCCCGGAGAATGCCGCTATTGCAACGAGGGCACCCGGCAGCCCAGTGATTTTGCTCGCGACGGAGGCTGCCGCAAGCGCGGCCATGCCTGAGCGCGGCGTTGAAACGGCCCCTCTGGGGCCTTCTTTCACGGAGGGTTTGGCCAAGGACGCGACAAAACTTTCGCCTGCCGCGGCGGAACGGGCGCAAGTGGAGTCGATGCAGCCGCGTGTGCGATCAGGGCCGCAAACGGGCGCGACACAACCGGCTACCCACGGGGGTCCAGCGTTGGTGCGGACGCCTTCGGTGGGCGGCGGGGAGCGAACCGATGTGCCCATCCCAGCACACTTCGCCAAGTTGCCGTCGCGCGCTAAGCTGCCAGCGGTTGCGCAGGCGGGCGTAGCGCGGTCCGCAGTACTTGTGCCGGGAACCAGGAAACGCCGGGCGGGGGTCGCCGCCGCGTTTGCAATGGTGGTGGCGGCGAGCTTCGGACTGGGAATCGTGATCGGTAGGGACATACTGGTGCGGCGGGACCCCCCGAGCGCTGCTGTGGCGTCTGCAAACATACGTCCGGCGGCGACGAGCAGTGGGGCGGTTGCTGAGGGGGCGCAGCCTGTAGGAGTCGCAACGCGTGAGCCTGCGAGCGCAGACAGGGATGCGCCGTCCGTGGCTGACGCAGCGTCAGCCAACACTCCAGTAGCGGCGCAGACTCGCGGGAACGGCAGCTTGTTGCGAGCAGATGCCTTAGAAGAGCCGGCGACGGGAGCAATCTCAAGCAAGGCAGGAAGAATAGATAGCGATGTTGTGAGCCGGGGAGCTGAGGGAGGCGATGGCGCGATGGCTCGCACGGAGATACTGGTTACGCCAAACGCAGGGGACGCTCCGCTGCGGATGGACTTCCCGGAGGAGATTATCGCGCAGTCGGCGTCGCTGGAGATTCGCGC
>DATFYV010000111.1:0-9487 GCA_035314845.1 Candidatus Acidiferrum sp. | reverse complement strand
TTTTTTCTGCAACGGCAAGCGCCGCGTACCCGCGTCCACGATGCGCACGGCTTTGACGTGTTCGATTTTTTGCGAAACGGCTGCCAGCGTCACCACGAGCTTGTCCATCGCGAATCCGGGGTTCACGCCCGTGCCGATCAGCGCCACGCCCCAATCCTTTGCCGCTTTATCCAGTTGCGCCGCCAGCTCCGGGTAGGTGCGATAGGGATATGCCAGCTCTTCGCAGGTGGAGACCACACAAGCTTCCGCTTCCAGGCACGCCAGCAACTGCTCCATCACCGCAGGCAGCGCGGAAGACGTGGAATGCACCACAACGTCCGCTGAAAGCCCCAGCACCTCCGCGGCATCCGCGGATACCGTGACTCCCCAGGGCGCATCGGCAGCGCCGGCTATCTCTCCCAGGTCCCGGCCCACTTTCTCCGGATCGTTATCGATGGCTCCTACAATCTCGATGGCTTGCTTTTCCCGCATCAGCCTGGCGATGGACGCGCCGATGGGACCGACGCCATATTGGATGGCGCGAATTTTCTTTTTCACTTCGTTCTCCGTCCGTACCCTGCTTCAAGTTTGCCCGCCAAAAGTCTTCCGGCGGCGCCAAAGGGCTTCGGTCGATCGACGACCGCACCGCTGGCGCTCAGCGCGAACTCTTCCCTGCAGCGAGCCCACTACGATAAAGGAACTCTCCCTCCCCGGCAATGTAAAACGCCGTGCGCCGCCAATTTAGTTTTTGCCCGGATTGCCGATCCTTCATTCTGCAAGCATAATGTCTCGGCAGCCTCGCGCCGGAGAGACCCATGACCGTCAAAAAGCTCAGCGAACCAGAGATTAAGGAAAGCATGAATCTGGCCAAGGGCTGGAGCCTGGTCAACGGCAAATTGCACCGCGCCTTTGAGTGCAAGGACTTCGTCTCCGCGTTCGGCAACATGACCCGCGTAGCGCTGGTTGCAGAGTCGATGAACCATCATCCGGAATGGTCGAACGTTTGGAACAAAGTGGTAATCGACCTGAGTACGCATAGCGTCACCGGACTGAGTAACCTGGACTTCGAGCTGGCGGTGAAGATCAACGAAATATTTGGCGCCTAGAGCCTGCCAGCTTCCTGCGGTACCGAAAACGTACTGGTGGCACCTTCGTCCACAGTTCTATTGACTCCTCCGTGTGCCGCGCCACAATACTCCCACCCCTACCCCCAGTGGTTTCCAACTAGAGGACTGCCTCTCCGGTCTCGTGCACGCAGGTCAAAAAAGGCCATGGCTCATTCAGCTTCTACGGTTTCGCAGGCACTCACAGCTTCCGCGGCGGTTAATAATTTCCCGCTGGCGCCAGCCAAAACCATTCGCATCCTGCTGGCGGGAGACGCTACGGGAGAAGCCGCGCAAGCTCTCCGCTCACTCTTCTCTCCGCCCAACCACGCGCTGGAGTTGACCTCGGTCTCCAGTGTGACCACTCTGATTCCCACGTTGGGCGTGGTGAACCCGGAAATTATTCTGCTGGACCTGGCCGTGACTTATCCCCACCCGAAGGAAACGGTCCGCCGCGTACGGCGCGCTGCTCCCAACATTCCGATACTGATGTTGGCGGACGAAGCGCAAAAAGAGGCCGCCAAAGAGGCGCTGCACGAGGGCGCCATGGACTACGTCCTGCGGGAGTACATGAACGATGCCACCCTGTCCCGGGTTTTTCGTGGCGCTTTGGAGCGCAATACGTTGGAGGGCTTGGCGGACTTTCTCCGTGATCCCGTTAGTGGGCTATACACCCGCGATGGACTGCTGACCATCGGCTCCAGCACATTGGACCTAACCCGCCGGAATCGCGGCTCACTGGCATTATTCTGCATTCTCATCCACAAACTGGCGGCGCTGCGCGAGACGGAAGGCCCCGCGGCGGCAGATCACGCGGTCGCGGATCTGACCCGGGTCTTAGCGAGTTGTTTTCGTCGCAGCGACGTCCTCGCGCGCATCGGCGACGCGCAATTCGCCATCTTGGCAGTGGATTCCACGCGGGCGGGAGCGGCAATTGTGCGCCAGCGCCTGGAGCGCTGTCTAACCGTGATTCCAGAACAGCGCGAGTCTTCGCGCTCGCTGCGCTTTGCTGTGCAGGGCGGCTTGTGGACATCCGAAGACGCCGCCGCATTCCCTGAATTTCTGGACAGCGTCGAAGTTGGGTTACGCGCCACTTCCGAGCCCGCGCAGGTTCCCTCATGAGCGCAAAAGCTCCTCCTTGCGAGCCAAACGAGCCTCTGCGCTTGCTGATCGCCGAGGATTCGCTTACGGATTTGGCGCTGATGGTCCTCGAGCTCTCGCGTGCCGGCGTCTTATACGTTTACACCCACGTGGAAGATAAAGAGCAGTTCGAACGAACTTTCGCGGCCGGCTCCTTCGACGCCGTCATTTCGGACTATCGTTTTCCCGGCTGGACCGGCATGGAGGCTCTGACCCACGTCCGTCTGGTCGAAGCGGACGTTCCGTTCCTGCTCGTCACCGGCAATCTGGGTGACGAAGCCGCGGTAGACTGCATCAAGCGCGGCGTCGATGACTACATCCTTAAGGATAACTTGTCGCGCCTGCCCGTCGCTTTGCAGCGCGTCATCTCTGACAAAGCTCTGCAACGCGAGCATCGCAAGTCCCAGGAAGCGCTGCATCGCTCCGAACTGCGCAACCACGATCTCGTACAGCAGTCCATTTACGGCGTCTGCCGTGTTTGCGGCGATGGCCGCTTCCTGGATACTAATCCTGCCTTTCTGCGAATCCTTAATCTACAGGCGAAGGATCGCCTGCCGTCCGGGCTCCAGGATATCTTTCGCTTCCCCGAGCAGTTGGCGCAACTCAAGGCCTCCTGCCGGGAGTTCGGGCAGTTGCATGGTGCGGAAGCGGATTGGCGCCGCCCGGACGGCGGGCTCCTCGCGGTGCGCCTGCACCTTCGCTCGCTGGCGCCGCCGGAGCCGCCGGGTTCAACGGAAATTATCGTCGAGGACGTCACCGAACTGCGCTCCCTGGAGCGCCAACTGCGTCAGGCGCAAAAATTCGAAGCCATCGGACAACTCGCCGGAGGGATAGCCCACGATTTCAATAATGTGATCGGCGCGATTCTTGGCTGGGCGGAACTGGGCATCGATCAGCACGGAAACGATCCGCAGGTGGTCGAGCGCTTTACCCGCATCCGCGAACAGGCCGACCGCGCCGCCACTCTTACGCGCGAACTCCTGGCCTTTGCTCGCCGCCAGATCCTCCAGCCCCGGCCGGTGGATCTAAACGTGATCGCCACCGGAATCACGGGGTTCCTGGATAAAGTACTGGGCAAAAATATTGAACTAAAGCTCTTAACCGAGCCGCTCCAATTCATCAAAGCCGATCCCACGCAGATCGAGCACGTACTGATGAACCTTTGTCTCCATGCGCGGGATGCCATGCCCAGCGGCGGCCAGCTACGCATCGAGACCGAAATAGCAGAGCTGGATGATTCCTTTTGTCGTTTTTATCCTTATGTCACGCCCGGCGCCTACGCCGTGCTCTCCGTGTCGGATACCGGTATTGGCATGGACGCGGAAACTCGCGAGCATATCTTCGAACCCTTCTTTGCCGATGGCACTCTGGGGCCCTCGCGCGGCATGGCGCTGGCCACCGTTTACGGCATCGTGAAGCAGCACGGCGGCTTCATTCACGTCTATAGCGAACCCGGCCAGGGCTCCTTGTTCCGCGTCTATTTTCCGCTTATGGAGCTTTCCGCGCCCACGGCGTCGGGACGGCATGTTGCACCCCTAAGCAGCGCCGGCGGTTCCGAGACCATTTTGATTGCCGACGATCACGAGTCCATCCGCGAGATGGCCCGTCACGCGCTGCTTTCGCTGGGTTACCGCGTACTCGCGGCGTGTGACGGCGAGGAAGCCATCCGCTTATGCCGGAACGAGACGCCAGACCTGGCCGTTCTCGACGTAATCATGCCCAAAATGGGGGGACCGGCCGCAGCCGCAGTGCTGGTAAAGCGTTTCGAAAACCTCCCCATCCTGTTCACTAGCGGCTACGCCCAGGAAAATCATAGCGTGGCGGGCATCAATTCTGTCGAGCACTACCTGCAAAAGCCCTACAGTCCCACTGCCCTGGCACGCCTGGTGCGCGAAGTGCTCGACCACAAAATCGTGCCCACCGCCGCCTGACCCACCAAGGAATCCACGCCGGGTCCCAAACGCGACCGGGCTGTCCTCTTCGGCAAGGCCTTCCGCGACTGCTTAATTTCCGAAAATCTGCTAGCGTGATGTGTATGAGTGACGCCAACACGTCCCCCGTGCTGGACAGCCACGATACTGGCCCGGTTACCGCGCCGCCAGTCACTGATCCTCCGCGCGATTCGCGCGCCAGGCTTCTGACGTGGTCGTCTTTCCTTTTTGCTTTGCTACAGAGTTTTTGCTCTGCGGTGATCGCCATCAGCGGCATCCGCCTGGCCATTGGCCTGACCGCGCTGGCCGCCGCCGCGGGCGTGGATACCCCCGCCAAGGGTTTTCATTCCGACGCCATTCGCATTCCCATGATGGCCTTCGCGCTCGTCGGCGCGCTTGTGAATCTGTACCTGCTCTGGAACACTCGCCGCCTGCGCAACCGCCCATCGGCGCAATGGCGCCGCGTCCCGCTCACGCCCAAGAAAAAAGCCTCCGAGCGCGTGCAACTGGTGCTTTCTGTCGCCACCTTAGTTCTGCTGGCCGCGGAATGGTTCACGCATCCCCTGCTTCATCGCGTGCACTAGCGCGAACGGTGGCGTTCGACGCCCCCGCGAAGAATGCTCCCTATTCCTCGACCAGGCTTGCGCCGCCTATTTCGCCCGTCATTTTCGCGGCCACCAACTCCTTCGCCAGTCGCGCATGCAGCCGTTCGCTGAAACCCACCGGAAGCTCAAACGTCCGCTCATCCCCCGTCAAGATTAAGATATTTCGCGTGGAATCCAGCACCGCGGTGCAAATCTCGCAGTGCTCCAGGTGTTCTTCGATTTCTTCGCGCAGTTGTGCCTTCACCGAACCGTCGATGTATTCCGAAACGTAGCTCCATACGTGCTCGCACTTCAATCTCATGTCGTGCTCCAGAAAGAGCGCTTTCGCCCTGGCAGGGACGCCTTCAGCAGCGGCGCCAGCCGCTTCTGCAGTAGCATGCGCGCGCGGTGCAGCCGCACTTTCACGACGTTGCCGCTGACTTGCAGCACCTCCGCCGTTTCCCGCACGTCGAGTTCCTCAATGTCCCGCAAGGTAAACACCTGCCGGTAAATCGCCGGCAATTCACCAACTGCCTCCACCAGCGCCAGCCGTATCTCCTTGCGCTCCAGCGCTTCCAAAGGAATCTCCCGCCAGTCGGTCAGCACCGCCGGCGTAAAATCACCTTCTCCTTCCGTCCCTCCAGTATCGAGGGTGTCTGTCGGCGCGCGCTTCGCTGTCCGGAGCCGTCGCCGGCATTCGTTCAGCGCGATGGCCACCAGCCAGGTGCTGAACTTGGCCTCCCCATGAAAGGATCGCAGGGCCCGGAAGGCCTTCAGCATGGCCTCCTGTGTGGCGTCCTCGGCTTCGGACTCGTCCTTCATCACGGACAGGGCAGTCAAATAAACCATGCGCTCGCAGGGCCGGATCAGCTCATGAAACAATTCCGTTTCCCCAGCCAGGATCCGCGAAATGGTCTCGCGCTCCGCCCGGATTTGCGCCTCCGTGCGCTCCTTGCCCTGTCCGCCACCGCCCGCCATCGTGAATCTATCCTCGTCGTCCTTCATACGACTCATTGATCCTGCAAAGGTTACCGCACGATGCAGGCAGTCGTGGCCGCTGCGGGCCAACGCATTGTAAATAAACGGTAACAACGGCTTTCAAATCCTTTGCAATCGCTTTTTGCCGTTGACACCCGGTCTGCCCGGTGCTACAAAATTCCCCAATCGAAGGCTCCTTGGGTGGTCTGGCTCCTGACGCATTCCTTACATAGTGCGATAGCGACGCCGCAGGCCCTGCAAACGGGGTCCGCTGAACCCCTCGAGTTGCTTTCCGTACCACCCACCACCCCGGGAGGCGAAGATCTCGCGATTTTCGCCTCCTTATTTTTTCCCGGCAGCCAATAAAGTCTTACCCATCAATATCCTTGACCATCCTTGGCCCGTTTTTTTGCGGGCATTCTCAAGCTAGACTAGCGGACATGGCTCCGCTCCTCGATTTCCATCAGGTGACGGTCTACCGCGGCGATTCCGAATCTGCCGCGCCACTCGCACCCGCCTTGGACGCTATCAACCTGCGCATCGAGGCTGGCGAGCACGTCTGCATCCTGGGCCCCAATGGTTGCGGTAAGTCCACTCTTATCAAAACGATAACTCGGGAATGCTACCCAGTCGCGGCGCCCGGCTCACACCTCGAAATTCTGGGCCGCCAGCGCTGGGACATCTTTCAGCTGCGCAATTTGCTGGGCATCGTTTCCCCGGACCTCCTGGCGTCCTGCACCAACGAATCCACCGGACTTGACGTTGTACTCTCCGGCTTCTTCAGCAGCACGCGCATCTTTCCCCACCATCATCCTTCGCCGCAGCTGGTCGCCAAAGCGCAAGCCGCCCTGGACCGCATCGGGGTGGCGCACCTCGCGGGCCGCCCCCTAACCCAAATGTCCTCCGGCGAGGCCAAGCGCACGCTGATCGCCCGCGCCCTAGTCCACCAGCCGCAAACTCTTCTCCTCGATGAGCCCAGCAACGCCTTGGACATTGCCGCGCAGTTCGAATTGCGCGGCACGCTTCGCCAACTGGCGCAGTCCGGCCTGGGCATCTTGCTGGTCACCCATCACGTTTCGGAAATCATTCCGGAAATTGACCGTATCATTCTGCTAAAAAACGGTCGAATCGCCGCCGACGGGCCCAAGCACACCGTTCTCACCGCTGCACAGCTATCCAATCTCTTTGGCGTCGACCTGCAGCTCACTACCAACAACGGCTATTTCAACATTTTGTGAGTGAGCGACCGTTAGCTAGGCAGGGTGCGTGCGTCGAAATGCTTCAAAGCATTTGCTGGCCGTATCCAATTCCGAGAACCTGCTGCCCTCCTGCTCCACCAGGTAATATTCCACGCCGCCGCCGTGCTCCGCCGCGGCAAAGATCCCTTTCCAGTCCGCGACGCCTTCTCCGAACAGCACCTGATAACCCTTGTCCGTCCCGGGGGCCCAATCCTTGCAATGAATCGAGCGGACGCGGCCGGGATGCGCGCGGACCCACGCGACCGGATCAGCTCCCGCCGCGATACACGTCCCCACATCGAGCTGCAGCATCACCGTGGGCTTGGTGGACTCTGCCAGAATCTCCAACGGCAGCTTGCCTTCCAGCGGGGTGAACTCCGGCTGATGATTGTGGTAACCCGGCCGCAATCCAGAAGCCTCCAAGTGCTCGGCGATGGAATTCAGCGAATCACCCAGCTTGCGCCACTCATCGAGCGTGGTCTTCGGCTCGGAGCTGGCCATCACCATATATTTGCAGCCTAGTGTCAGATTCATATCGCGTGCGCGCGACAATTTATCGCTATTGAAATAGGCCGCGCTGTTGTGCGTCGAGTAGCACTTAACGCCTAGATCGTCGAGGAGCTTCCGCATGTCCTTCGTCTGGGCTTCAGTCCAATCGAAATAGGGCGCATAAAATTCCACGCACTGGTAGCCCATTTTCGCCACGGCGCGAACGGTACCCATGGGATCGCGCTTCAGTTCTTCCCGGACGGAATACAGCTCCAGCCCAACGGGGATCTTCCCGCCGGAATCGCCCAGCGGCAAAAACACTGCTGCCGAACCCACCGACGAAATGGCCGCCGGAATTCCCGCCGCCATGGTCAAGAACTTACGCCGCGAAACCACACCACTTCTCACGATCGTCCCCATGCAAGACGGACCTGCCTTTCGGAACCCTCAGGCCATCGCGTACAAAAATTCCACGAACGACTTCACCGCCCCGTCCATCCCCCGCACCGCCGGATTGCTCGACTCGATCAAATAATATTCGTTCGGCGCATGCGCACCATTTCCGTGCCCCAAGCCAAAGTGTCCCGCTGGCATGCGCAGCGGCTCGCCCGTAAACACGTATCCCGGCCAGGAACCCGCCAGCCGCGGCAGCAGCACCGGATCGATGCCGTTCTTGCGGTACACCTCCGCCGCAACGGTAATGATTTTTGCATCGGCTGGGGTACTCGTCGGATCGTATCCTCCGCTCATGTGCACTTCAATGTCGCCGAAGCCCTTGTTCGCCAGATGTCCTTTCAGCGCCGCCAAGGCCTCGGCAGCCGTCATATCCGGCACCAGCCGCAGGTCCATTTTCGCCACCGCTTTGCCAGGAAGAATCGTCTTTCCTCCCGGCCCGGTGTAGCCGCCCACCAATCCTTCAATATTGATCGTCGGCCGCGACACCAGGAGCGTCAGCGCCTCTTCCCAGCCCACGTCATGCACCCAATGCTCCACGCTCAGTTGCTTCTTCGCGTCGCTTTCCTTCAATCGCTGCGCCGCCATTGCGATCATCTTCTTCTCGACATCCGAAACCGGCCGCACCTTGTCGGTATACCCGGGAATCGCCGGATCATTGCCGTCGGGAGTCACGAGCGTCGCCAGCGCCTCCACCAGATGCCACGCGGGACTGTCCAGCTCGGCCTTGGTGCTCGAATGCACGTCGTGCTTCGGTCCGCGTCCCCACTTTTCGCCGCTGGAAATCAGCTCCAGCTCCACCACCCCCTTGGCGCCCAGGTACATGGACACATCGCCATTCAACCCTTGCGACGCATAAGGCATGAACACGCCTTCGCATTTCTTCAGTGCCGCCAAAACTTCCGGCTTGCGCACCACCTGCGGGAAGTGCGGCGAGCCAATCTCCTCTTCGCCCTCCGCCACAAACACCAGATTCACCGGCAGTTTTTTCCCCGTTCCGCGAATGGCATGCAGCGCCGCCAGAAACGACGCCTCCGGCCCTTTCTGATTCACCGCGCCGCGCCCCACCACCGCCTTGCCCAACCCGGGCTTCTCCACCAGCGCGGCGTCCAGCGGGGGCGAGGACCATTCCGCCGGGTCGAACTGCTTCACGTCGTACATATAATAAATTCCCAGCGTCTTGGGCGCGCCGGCGTCCAGCGTGGCAAACACTCCCGGCTGGCCATCGGTGGGCATCTTGGTCACGCCGCTGAATCCCGCCTCGCGCAGCATGTTCATCATCAATTCGCAGCCTTCGTTCATGTTGCGATTTTCCGCGGCAATCGAGGGCAGCTTGATCCAATCCTGCAAACGCTTAAGCGCCTCATCGTGGCGCTTGGCAATTTCCGCGCTGATCGCGTCCATGTCGCCAGGCGGAAGCGCCGGGGCATTTCCTGCTCGACTCGCAGTCTTCGCGACCGCCGCGGTCACCGCCGCCGCCGCTGCCTGCCGCAAAAAGGTCCGCCGTTCGCCATCTACCGGCGCGTGCTTAAACTTCACTTCCTCCGCCATCGCCATCCTCCGACCCGCACTGGGAAGTTCAAAAATTACGT
>DATFYV010000110.1:0-4441 GCA_035314845.1 Candidatus Acidiferrum sp. | reverse complement strand
TATAAGAAGTATCAGGCTACCAAGGACAATCCGGATCTGGCTGCGCTTTTGGATCAGGCTGCCGTCACGCCCGCAGGGGACCGCGTGACCTTGCGGATGAGCCTGTCGGACGCACAGATGACGTCGCTCATCCAACACAATACTTTTGCGCTAAAAATGTAGTTGAGGTCTGGAATAACCTTACAAGGTCTTCGTCAGGCGCGTTGCCATCGCGCCATTCCGTGATTCCTGCTCGATGCGGTCAACGCCGGGCAGCGCCGCGAGTTTTTCCGGTGGCATGCTCGCTGGGCTGATAACCACTTCAATGCGATCCGCGAAGCGTGTGATTTCCACTGTTAATGGCGGGCTGGTCTTGGCGAAATGCGCGAAGGCGGCGAGACAAACAGCCAGCGTGGCGGCTTGCAATTTAGCCACGGCGTCGGCTTCCATGCCCGCGGTATCTGCAAAATAGCGCACCACTCCACCGGCCGCGGCCGCTAGCCTTTCGTCCGGACTGAACTGCAAAGTTGCGGAGCCGTGAATTTCAGCGCTCACGGGCGTTGGCTACGGAGACGTCACAAGCTTCCCGGCATTCCGGGCAATAGTACAGACCGTCGGAACAGAGGCGCACCGCGTGCTGCCCTTTGCAAATGGTGCAGTATTTCTCGCAGTGACAGTCGTGCTCCGGCTTTTCGCACTGCGCGCAAACCACCGGTCCGGCCATGACGCCTCCCAGGAAACTCCATCCGACTGTACCCGAGCGCAACACGGCCAGCAAGCATCGGAAGGCACATGCGTTCTATCAGGAAAGACCTGGCGGAGAATGTTTCTACTCGAACGTTTAACGCTGATTGCCGACTATTTGCCGGAGTAACTGTGCGGACTGCCCACGCCCGTACAGAAGTCGTATCCGGCGACCGATAGATATCCCCCGTACGGTCCGCAGTTATCCGTTTTTATGTCGTTGAAGCCGAAGACCAAGCCTTTGGACCAATTGTAATAAATGGTTTCAAGTTCGGCTGCCGAAGACGCGTGGAAATGTCCCGCGCTGTTGACGATTCCGGCCATCAGGGGAGCAGCGAGACTGGTGCCACCAACCGTAAACCATCCGCCGGGCTGCCCCTCATACAGATTGGTATCCAGGACCCACACTGGCGTAATGGGATTGGCGTCGGCGGCGACGTCCGGAACGGCGCGTGCCGTTCCGGCGATGCTGACGATGCTGTTCTGAAAGCTGGGACGAGCCTCGAATTGGCTCAGACCCCCTCCGCCTTCATTCCACGCGCCTTCATACAGCAGTAGCCCCGTAGTGGGATTGCGGTTCGTGCTGGTGCCGCCCACCGCCACCACGTTAGGCGAAGTGCTGGGCCAATCCGTGCCCGGCGAATCACCCGTAGACGCGAAGAACACCACGCTGCTTTGCACGAACACCGAATCCATCGTGGTTTCGCCGGAGAACTCGCTGCCTCCCCAGCTGCTGCTCACTTCGCCGCCGCCGGCTGCGGCCACAATGTTGGAGGCGACGGTTACGGCGTTGAGAAGGTCGGTATTGCTGTCGGACGCGGCCTCCACCAGGAACAGTCGCGCGTTGGGCGCCATGGCGTGGGCGTATTCGATGTCCAGCGATTCCTCAAGTTCCCAGCCGCCGGTTGGATCGAGAGCCGGTTTGGGTCCTGCGGCGTAAACCACCGTGAAGTTGGCGGAGGGTATACCGAATTGCGCATCGAAGTTTGCCAGGTCACTCGCGGCGTTTGGGTCGTCATAGGCATCCACGACGGCGATGGCCTTGGCTCCGCCGGAGGGATTGGTAGTCACCACGTTGGGATTACATCCCATAGCCTGCAGATGCACCAGGTTGTAAATGCAGGCCAGTGAGGCGGGAGTTTCGAAGAAATAGCCGGGGAATGGGGGACCGACCGTTTGAGGAGAAAGCTCGCCCGCGGGCTGGACGGCGCCGCTGCCCAGAATCAGGAGATGGGTATGGAAGCGGCGACCGACGTCCCCAGGCAGTTCTTGACTGGACTTCGGCACGGTAACGCGCGGTGGGCGCCTGCCGGGTTCCTGGGCGGCCGCGGGATGCGCAAAGCTCAGGAAAGAGCTCAGCAGGATGGGCAGAGAGAGAGACAGGTGTACGCGCATGGGTTGGACTCCTGGACGCAATTTCACACCGGGGACGCGAGGACGGGCGGATTGTACACCGATATTTGCAGGGAGCACCATTAATGAACGAAATTTCATTAGCAGCTTGAACCAGTCTGACCTTGCTGCTTTGACCCTCGTCGGACACGCGTGCTAGTATCGCTTCCTGCCGAGTAAACAGAATGGAATCAGCGACAACTTCAGTGGTCACGGAACTGCGCAAAACCGCGCTGAACGGCGTGCATCGCCGTATGGGCGCCAAAATGGTAAATTTTGGCGGCTGGGATATGCCCGTGGAATATCCGGCCACCGGTGGCTTGGTGGCCGAACACAAAGCCGTACGCAACGGCGTCGGCGTTTTTGACGTCAGCCACATGGGCGACATTCGCATCCGCACGGATAACGCGGTCGGCGGGGCTTTGGCCGCGGTACAACACCTTAGTATGAATGACGCCTCGAAACTAACTATTGGTCAGGCCCACTATTCCGCGATGCTGTATCCCAATGGGACGTTTGTGGACGACGTGGTGGTGCACCGACTGGGCGAAGATGATTTTCTGCTGGTAATCAACGCAGGGACGCGTGAGAAGGACATCAACTGGGTGCGCGAAAATACGCGAGATTTTGACTGCGTTGTCGATGAGCTGAGCGATTCCTATACGCAGATGGCCATCCAGGGACCGCGCGCCGTGGACGTTTTGCAAAAATTAACGGACACGAACCTTGCGCCCATCAAGAATTACTGGTTCACGCACGGCACGGTCTGCGGATTACCGAATACTCTTATCGCCAGGACCGGATATACGGGCGAAGATGGCTTTGAGATTTATGTTCCCTCCAACGTCGCTACTTCCGAACGGGTGTGGGATGCGGTGATGGAGGCGGGGCGGGAGTTTGGGATTTTGTCTTGCGGGTTGGGCGCGCGAAATACGCTGCGACTGGAAGCCAAGATGGCTCTCTACGGGCATGAAATCAGCGACACGATTAACGTCTTCGAGGCCGGCCTTGAGCGTTACGCCAAGTTTGACAAGCCCGAATTTATCGGGCGCGAGGCGCTGCTGGCAGCCAAGGATGCGGGAATCACGCGCACCCTGGTGGGTCTGGAGATGGTGGAACGCGGCATCGGGCGCGACGGGTTTGCATGCTGCGCGGACGCGGGACCAGTGGTTGGAGTGATTACCAGCGGGTCGCCCTCGCCGACACTCGGCAAAAACATCGCGTTGGCCTATGTGCCGCCGGCGATGTCCGCGGTCGGAACGGAAATTTTTGTGGAGATTCGCGGGCAGCGCGTGAAGGCGAAAGTTGTGCCCACGCCTTTTTATAAGCGCGTTCGCAAAGCTGCAGCGCCCGTTGCATAATTGTTAGCTCAAGTCTTTGGGCAGAATTTTCAACGAGGCATTCGAAAGGATATTCCGCAATGGCCTACCCCACGCAGTATAAGTACACCAAGGAACATGAGTGGGTTGATGTCAAAGGCGATACCGCAACAATTGGAATTACGGACTATGCGCAGCAGGAACTCGGCGATGTGGTGTTCGCCGAACTGCCCAAGGTGGGCGCGGCGATCACCGCGGGAAAATCGTTTGGCACCGTGGAATCGGTGAAAGCGGTCAGCGAGATTTTCGCGCCGGCCAGCGGCGAGGTACTCGAAGCGAATCCGGAGTTGCAGGCCACGCCGGAAAAGATCAACACCGATCCCCACGGAGCGGCTTGGCTGATCAAGGTTAAGTTGAGCAATCCCGCGGAGTTGGCGGGCTTGATGGACGCCGCAGGGTACGAGGCGTTCATTGCCGAGAAGGCCAAGGAAGCCGCGCACTGATGCGCTATCTCCCTAAGAGTCCCGCGGAACGCGAAGAGATGCTGGCGGCCATTGGCGTAACCACCGCCGAAGAACTTTTTTCCTCCATTCCCGAACGCTATCGCCTCAAGAAGCCTCTCGATCTTCCCGGCCCCATGTCCGAGGCGGAAGTGATCGGCTATTTCAAGGAACGCGCGGCGGAAAACTCCGCGGGTTACACAAGTTTTCTGGGCGCCGGCGTTTACAACCATTTGCGCTCGGTGGTGACCGACGTTGTGATTCAGCGCGGAGAATTCCTTACTTCTTACACTCCCTATCAAGCCGAGATTACCCAGGGCACGCTGCAGGCCATCTTTGAATTTCAAACTCTGATGTGCCAGTTGACCGGGCAAGAAGTTGCCAACGCCTCGATGTACGACGGATCGACGGCCACGACGGAAGCGGTGCTGATGGCGGAGCGCCTGACGGATCGGCAGCGCGTGTTGGTGGCGCGGTCGCTGCATCCGGAGTATCGCCACGTTTTGC
>DATFYV010000109.1:0-12054 GCA_035314845.1 Candidatus Acidiferrum sp. | reverse complement strand
TTACGATGCCACGTCGCAACGCATCGAGTACCAATGGGCGCAAGGCATCGGCAGCGACAAAGCTCCCGCGCCGCAGGCGCGCTTGATGGCCACGGTCATCAGCGGAATCCTCAATCAGCGTTTGCCCTGGCGTTTGGTGCTCATGGGCGTGGCGCTAGTCATTGCGGTAGAGATTCTCGGTGTTCGGTCTCTCGCTTTTGCCACCGGCTCGTATTTGCCGCTCGGCACCACGGCCGCGATGTTTGCAGGCGGACTTCTGCGTCTGCTCGTCGAAGCCACCACCAAGAAGAAAGACGAAAGCGAAGCCAGCCCCGGAGCCCTCTACGCCAGCGGCCTCATCGCCGCCGGGGGTGTCTTTGGTCTCCTCGGCATCGTGATCAACTTGCTGCAAGACCCCGAAATCTCCAACAATGTGCCGCACTGGCTGACTGCAATGCTGCGCCTACCCTGGCGCCCGGACCTATTCGCCTTTGGCCCGAAGCTCCTCGGCCCCCTCGCCACCAGCAACCTCTTCGGCATAATCATGTTCGCCTTGCTGGGCGCGTCGCTCTTCTATTTTGCCCGCAAAAAACTGGATTAGTGCGCGTCCGGCAACCGCACTTTGACCCCTGCGCGGCGTAGCCGTAAACTGCATTTATGCCTGCCACGTACGGTCCCCGGCGCATCCGCTTTAACTGGCGCGGATTCATTCCGCCCGGTGTCAAGCTCCTGGTGCTCATTTGCTCCGGCGTATACTTCGTGCAATTGCTCATTGGGATTTTTCTGGATCCCTCCGTGTCCGCGTGGATGTATCATTTTTTTGGCCTGGTGCCCCTGGGCCCGATTCCAGGCCTTCGCCTCTGGCAGCCAATCACCTACATTTTTCTGCACGGCAGCTTCCTGCATTTGCTGTTCAACATGCTGTTCTTGTGGATGTTTGGCAAAGAATTGGAACTGACCTGGGGAAAACAACGTTTTCTAAATTATTTCTTCCTGTGCGGCATCGGAGCAGGTTTAATAGAACTCACCGTCAAACTGATCCCCATGGTCTGGGGCCATAGGCCGTCGGACATCCCGACCATTGGCGCGTCGGGCGCTATTTTTGGAATCTTGATGGCCAACGCGGTGCTGTTCCCTGAGCGCCAAGTCTGGATTTTTCCATTCCCCATCGCCATCCCCATGCGACCGTACGTAGCGGTGATCGCCGCCATCGAATTCATCTCCACGTTAGGCGTAGGCGGCGATGCCGTAAGCCACCTGTGCCATCTCGGTGGTCTGCTCGTAGGGTGGCTGTATCTGCGCCGGGGCTCGTTTCTGTACAACGTGCGAAATAGCGTGTCCGACTGGAGATTGCAGCGTAACCGAAAGAAATTTGAAGTGTTTATGGGCAAACACAAAAACGAGCCGCCCTCGCGCCCGGATAGCTGGATTAATTAGCGTCGACAAATTGATCGAAGAGCGATGCCGGGGCGGGTCACAGCCACAGCCATCGTTTTAGTCCCGCGCGGCCCCGATTACATGAAACTTCATAAAATTTGTCGTTCCGCGCACGCCCATTGGTGTGCCCGCCACGATTCCTATCACATCGCCTTTGCGTACTAACCTTTCTTCCAGCAGGCGTTTCTCCGCGATGGCCGCCAGCCCGTCGATTTTGCGCACGTCGGAAATGTTGCGCGGCATCACGCCCCAGATCAGCGCCATGCGCCGCCGCGTTTCCGCCACCGGTGAAAATGCCACGATAGGCACCAGCGGGCGGTAGCGCGACACCAGCCGCGCCGTGAAGCCGCTGTGCGTGAACACCGCAATCAAGCGCATGTGTAATTCGCGCGAAGCGTGGCACACCAGCTCGGCAACCGATTCGGCCACTTTCAATTTTTCCTGTACGCTAGAAGGTTGCGGAAATTCCCGGATGCTGGCTTCCGCCTCTTCGATGATGCGCGCCATCATGCTCACCGCTTCCACGGGATATTTTCCGCTGGCGGTTTCGGCGGAGAGCATCACAGCGTCGGATCCGTCGAAGATCGCGTTGGCCACGTCGGAAGCTTCCGCGCGCGTCGGACGCGGATTTTCCGTCATGGATTCCAGCATCTGCGTGGCGGTAATCACCGGGCGGCGAAATTCCCGTGCGCGCGAAATGATCATCTTCTGCACCACCGGCACACGCTCGGGATTCATCTCCACGCCCAAGTCGCCGCGCGCTACCATCACGGCATCCGCGGCCCGCAAAATGTCATCGAGATTTTCGATGGCCTCCGGCTTTTCCAGCTTGGCGATCACCGGGGTGTCGTGGCCCGCGCGCTTAATCAGCGTCTTGGCCTCAAGCACATCTTCCGGGCGGCGCACGAAACTCACCGCGATGTAATTCGCGGCCTGCTGCAAAGCGAACTTTAGGTCCGCGCGGTCTTTGGGCGTGAGCGCTGGAACGCGCAACTTCACGCCGGGAAGATTGATCCCTTTGTGCTCGCCAAGGGCGCCGCCGTTCACCACCTGGCAAATCACTTCGCGGCCGCGCACCTGCTCCACGCGCAATTCAATCAATCCATCGGAAAGCAGAATGCGCGCGCCGCGATGTACTTCCCGCGGCAATGGCAGAAACGTGGTGTTCACGCGCGTGGAATCGCCCAGAATTTTCGCCGTAGTGATGGTGAACTTCTGCCCGGGGCGCAGAATAACCGGAACACCTCCGGCCAAAACCCCAGTACGAATCTTCGGACCCTGCAAATCCGCCAGAATGGCGATGGGTTTTTCGAGATTCATCGCCAGAGCACGAAGCAGGGCGATACTCTTGGCGTGTTCTTCGTGCGAACCGTGGGAAAAATTCAGCCGGGCCACGTCCATTCCGGCGCGCAGCAAGCGCTCAATCATTTTGGGGGAACGACTGGCCGGGCCGATGGTGCAAACAATCTTGGAGTGTCTGAAGGACATGGGGACAATTGCGCCCAGAAAAATTGTCATACGCTCCGGGCGCTCTTCTTACTCTACTTGGTTTTTCTATCGCGCGCCCGCAAACTCGGTGACAATTTTTACCATCACGTCCACGCCCTTGGCGAAGGAAGCCAGCGGGATGCGCTCGTCGTCGCCATGCATCCGTTTCAAGTCCTCATCGTTTAGCGGGAATGGCACCAACCCGTAAGCCTGCACGTTGTGCAAGCGCAGCTGCGAGGAATCCGTAGCCCAAGTGGACTGAAACGGCAGCGTGGGCGCGCCCCCGAATTCCCGCGTGGCAATGCGGGCGATGGTTGCGTAAAAATCATTCTCCAGCGAAGAGTCGGGCGCCGCCAGTCCCGCGTTGGGCAGCACTTCGAGCCGCACCAGCGGATCGTTCACCAGCTTATTCAGGTCCTCCACCACCGTGTTGATGGTATTGCCCGGCAACAGCCGAACGTTCAAGTTCGCGCGCGCCTCTCCCGGAATCACGTTGCGGGCTGATCCTGCACTCAACGTCGTCGGAGCGATGGTGTCGCGCAGCATGGCGTTCCACAGCGGGCTATCGTCAGAAATGACGCGTTGTGCGTGCTCCCCGCGGTCCGGCGTATCCAGCGAACGGATCCACTTGCCGATTTCGTCGTCTTCCAGAGGCGCCAGCCCTTCGAAATATCGCCGCACAATGCTGGTAAAGCGCACCGGCGCGTTGTAAGCGCCAATTTTCGCCACCGCGGTGGCCAGATGTACCACGGCATTATCCTTCGTTGGCTGCGACGCGTGGCCCGCTGTGCCGCGTGCGATCACTGTGATGTTGGCGGATACTTTTTCGCTGGCCTGCAACCCGATATACTGAACTTTGCCATTCTTTACAAAAACGTTTCCGCCTTCATTGATGGCGTAGCCCGCCGCAAATTTATCCCAATACTTGGCCGCCAGATTTCGAATACTGGCGTCCCCGCTGGTCTCTTCGTCGGCCGTCGCCAGAAAGATCACATCGCGATTCAGGTGTGCACCCGACCGCTTCAGCGCGATGAAGGCCGCAAGATTCGCGGTCAGCATGCCCTTATCGTCGATGGCCCCGCGGCCATACAAATAACCGTCCTTCACTACCCCGCCAAACGGGTCAACGCTCCACCGCGATTTGTCCGCCGGCACGACGTCGAGATGCGCCACCAACAGTAAGGCTTTCGAAGGATCGGCCATTGCCGCGCTGCGCAATCGCGCCACCACCGCGCTGCGCCCTGGCACAACTTCCAAAATCTCGGGCGTCAATCCTTCTTTTTGCAAAACTCCAGCCACGTACTTCGCCGCGGGATCCTCGCCCCCCGGCGGATTCGAGGTGTTGATCTTGATCAAATCCGCAAGCCAGCCTTGCGCTTCGCGGGCGAGCGCGCCGGTATCGTTGGTCTGAGGCGCGGTGGCTGCCACGGGCCGTGGCGAATTCGCCGGGATTCCAGGGCCGCTCACCGGCACTTGCCCCAGAAGCGGCTGAGCCATAGCGAAAACCAGCGCAAATACCAGCCTCAGCACGCCGGAAACAGGCCACCTGCTTGGTCTGCTGTTCACAGATATATCCTCGTGGGCTTCTCGGGTCCGCGCCCAGGCAAAATCATCCCGGCAAACGTTTTCGAAGGGATGTGCTTCATACTAGCATGCACAAATAAACGCCCGGTCGCGTTCAATTGGGGAACGTTGCGTATCCTCAACCGGTAATTAGTAAGCGGAGTTAAGATAGTCTGGCTGTTCGCGAAGTGCCCTGTGCGTTTGCGACGACAGCTTGGAGGGGTGCGAGGAAATCAGAATGAGAGCAAACCGGAGTCGCATATTGTCGGTAACCCTAGCTGCCGCGGTCGGTGTGCCATGGGTGACAAACGTGTATGCCCAGGCCCCCACGGGACCTCAAGGCGGTGCGCAACCGCCGCAGCAGACCGCGCCTTCCGACCAGAAGCCCACCGCCGCACCGCCACCGCAAGCCGGCGTAAGCATTTCCGTCGAAGCCCCCATCGTCACCGTCGACGCCGTAGCCACCACCCAGCACGGCGACCTGCTCATGGGCCTAAAAAAAGAAAACTTCAAGATCACCGACGATGGCGTGCCGCAGACCATTAGCGGCTTCAACGCCGGCGATTCCCCCATCACCATGGTGGTGCTGATGGAGTTCAGCTCCCGCGCCTACGGATTTTTCGCGGCCTACGCCAAATACTGGGCCGACGCCTTGTTCCCCAACCTGCAGCAGCGCGATTGGGTGGCCCTCGAAACCTTCGACATGAAGACCCGCCTCGAAGTTGACTTCACCCAGGATAAAAACGAAGTCCGTAGCGCCATCTACCATCTCTATTTCCCCGGCTTCAGCGAGTCGAACGTCTTTGACGCCCTGCTCGAAACCAACGACCGCCTCAAAGACGTGAAGGGCAAGAAATCTATTTTGCTGCTGGCCAGCGGCATCGACACCTTCTCCAAGCACACCCTGGATCAAACCTTCAAGCAACTGCGCCAGAGCGACGTGCCCATCTTCTGCGTCGGCTTAGGCAAAGTCTTTACCAATGCTCGCGAAATGCACGGTTCGCAGCGCTCGGAAATCGATTATCTGCAGGCCGAAAACGAGCTTCGCAATTTCTCTTCCATGACCGGCGGCTTCGCCTGGTTCCCGCAATTCGACGGCGAAATCCCCGGCATCTTTCAGCAAGTGGCCAGCTTCCTGCGTCACCAATACAATCTGTCCTACACCCCAACCAACTGGAACGACGGCAAATATCACAAAATCAAGGTGGAGCTAGTGGCCCCGGACGGCGGCCCGCTAACCGTCGTCGACCAAAAAGGCAAAAAACAAAAATACGTAGTCTACGCCCGGGAGGGCTATCAATCGCCCAAAGCCGGTGTGGGCGATTAGCCTGTGGTGGCACAGGCACTCCTGCCGGCGCCTGGTTACAGCCGCGCCGCAGAACTTTACCGGGACCTCGATGGCAGCATGCTGCTCCCCTCATTGAGGGCGATTCAACAAGCGATCACGGCCGTTCTGGCGACCATCGTGCTAAAATCCGCAAACGAAAAATCCAAATATCACTGAGACTATGAACTGCTCCAGCTGCTCCAAAGCCATCCCCGACGGCTTCACCGAATGTCCTTGGTGTGGAGAACCCTTTGCCGCCTCCCCATCCCCCGCCGTATCTCCGTCCGCCGTTTCCCTGAAACCCGTCATCAACCCCACCGCCACAGCCTTGGTTTTTACGATGTCTTTGGTCGTTGTCGCATTTGCCGCTTATCTCAGCACCGCTCGAAGGTATGGCTCAGTGTCGCTCGAAAACTCGGCCTATTTCCTGGGTGCCTGCGCCGGGCCCTACGCGGTCTCCGCAATTATCATCTTGGTTTTCTATCTCATCACCCGCAGAAAAGCTCACAACTCCACCAAACTGATCGCCGCTTTCTTCGCAGCTTCGTTCTTCGCTTTCGTGTCTCTCATCGCCCCAACTCCGGCCGCCAAGCCTGCGGCCCATAACGTCGCCGCGCCGCAACTCGCCCCACTCGCCGCGATACTAAAACCGCAGATCCAAACGCCTCCTCACACCCCCACCATCTGGGATCCCGCCATCATCTCCCTCTATTCCGACTTAAAAGCCAACAACGAAGCCTACGTGGCCGCCGTCTCCCATCTCGACGTCACAGCCGAGCCCCTATACCTCCCTGAATCCTTCCGTGGCGCTCCCACCATCCAGAAAATACTCGCCCAACTTCAAGACCGCCTCGCCGTAGCCGACCAATTCTCCTCCCTCGACCCCATCCTCGCCAAAATGCCCCAGTACGTGGCCGCCATCAACGCCAGCGACTCCGACAAACAACAGTTCCTCGCCACCTTCATGCCCAGCGTCCAGCAAAGCGTCGCCGACCGCAAGACCGCCAGCGCCTATGAACACAACTGGCTCCTTGCCACCACCGCCCTCTACCAGTTCATGCTCGCCAATCAATCCGCCTATGCCATTTCCGCCGACGGCAAAAAAGGCGCCTTCCTCCGCCAGGACGCTTCCTCCCAATTCACCGCCAGAATGGCAACCGCCCAGCGCCTTAAGCAGCAATTCCTCCAGGCCCAGCGAGCCTATCTCGCCACTCAAAGCGCCGCCCGCACTCAAATGGGCATGTCCGACTAGCGCCACTTGCAAGGGTGCGTGCCGCCTCTTCTGGCCGGCCATCTCGGCATCCTGCGCACCCTCCCGAGATCCTAATTGACTGGACAACCGCGCACCTCGGTTCTATGATGCTCGCCGCATCAGTGCTATTGCCTCAGGAATTTCCGGCTGTTCCCCGTGGGAGGGTTCCCAAGAAAAACAATTTACCCAGCCAACCCAGGAGAGTGAATTATGAATCGCCGTGCCGCTTCCTCTTTTTCTGCCGTTCTTCTCCTGTTTTTCATTGCTTCGCTCGCAGCGCCAATCCTTGCAGCCCGACCGTCGGATCCCTCCATCCCCGCCAATCACATTCGGATCCACTATTTTCGTCCCGATGGCAACTATAGCGGCTGGACCGTCTACGCTTTCGATAACACCACAGAAAACACCGGCAATTATGGCGGCGGCCCCGTTCAGGTGACGGGCACGGACAGCTTTGGCGTATATTTTGACGTTGGCGTGACCATCGGCGCGCAGGAAGTTGGCATTATCATTCACAATCCCACGGCGCCGGGCGGAGACCAGAAGGACACTCCTAACAACTTATTTGTCGATCCCGCGACGCAGGGCATCGAGTATTGGGCGTATTCGGGCATCGCCAAGCTGTATAACACCGCCCCAAGTCTCAGCAATCCCACCGCGCTGCTGCCGGGATACGTCCGCGTGCACTACCACCGGACGGACGGAAATTACAGCGGCTGGACTATTTATGCATTCTTCGACACCACGGAATACACCGGCGACTACAACAGCGGGCTGGTCCCTCCAACGAATTCCGACGCCTTTGGAGTCTATTTCGACGTGGCGGTCGTCGCAAGTGCGCAGAACCTCGGCCTGATTATTCACAATCCCTCGGCCCCAGGCGGTGACCAGAAAGATCCGGGGCCGAATGAGTTTGTCGACCCTGCCACAGAGGGCTACGAGTATTGGGGTTACACCGGGATCGGCAAGCTGTACAAGAGCCAGCCAAGTCTCACCAATCCCACCGCGCTTTTGCCCGGTTACGCTCGCATTCACTACTACCGGCCCGACGGAGACTACGCCAACTGGACGGTCTATGCCTTTGAAGACACCGCGGAATACACCGGCGACTATAACGACGGCCTTACGGGCGTCACCAGCATGGACTCCTATGGCGCGTATTTCGACATCAGTCTCATTCCCAACGCCCAGAACCTCGGCTTCATCATCCACAACATCGCCACCGGAGTGAAAGATCCTGGACCGAACATGTATCTGGTCGTGGGCACGTACTCGCAAGCCTGGGCCATTTCCGGCAATGCTACGGTATTTACCGCTCTGCCGACGCCCACCCAGATACTGAACAGTCTCTTAAACGTGCAACAAGCCTACTGGCTTGATCGCCAGCGCGTGGCTATCCAGCCGCAGTTTGCCCAGAGTGGCGATACCTACGCCATCAGCTACAGCCTCACCGGCGGCCTCTCCGTAACGCCCACGGGCGTTGCCGGGGGAACCAACATTCCCCTCACCGTTGGCGGAAGCCTGACCGCCGATGAACTGCTCCGCTATCCGCAATTGAGCACCTATACTGTCCTGCAACTTCCGCCAAACACCTTGTTGACAACTTTGCAGACGGCTCTCAAGGGGCAATTGGCATTTTCCGCGGTCGGGCCGAGTGGCTCGGTGCAGTATGCCACCGGTCTGCAAATCGCTGGCGTTCTCGATGATCTCTTCTACTATCCAGGCAAACTCGGCGTGGTCTTTCACCATGGCGAAGACGCGGCGTGGCGCGATTGGACGGACGACGATCCCTTCGCCGTGAAAATAAAGCTCTGGGCGCCGACCGCCCAGGCGGTTTCGCTGCAGGTTTTCGATCATCAGACCGACACCACGCCTTCCACCGTCGTGCCCATGCATGAGCACAGCGGCGTTTGGGTGGCCCACGGCGATCAGAGTTGGAAAAACGAATATTACCTCTACAGCGTCAAGGTCTGGGTACCTGCCGATGGCGCAGTCGACACCAATGTGACCAGCGATCCCTACTCCATCGACATCGCCTTAAACGGCGCCAAGAGCCGGATTACCGATCTCGATGCCGATGAGACCAAGCCCGCGGGTTGGGACGAAGATCAGTCTCCTCCCCTCCACAGTTTCGGCGACCTGAGCCTCTACGAGTTGCATATTCGCGACTTCAGCGTCAATGACTTCACTGTCCCAGTCGCACATCGCGGAACCTATGAGGCCTTTGCCGACCAGAACTCCGACGGCATGCGCCATCTCCGCTCACTGGCCGCCAGCGGCCTCAAAGCCGTGCATATCCTGCCTTCCTTCCACTTCGCCAGTGTGAATGAAGACAAATCCGCATGGATCATTCCCACGGGGCTGGCGCAATATCCTCCGGATGGTCAACAGCAGCAGGCTGCCGTCACCGCCAGCCAGAGTAGTCCTGCCTATAACTGGGGCTACGACCCCGTGCACTACCTGACGCCGGAGGGCAGCTACGCCATCAATCCCGATAACCGTGTCCGCGAATACCGGGTAATGGTCGACGGGCTGCACAAGGCCGGTCTGCGTGTGATCCAGGATGTGGTCTTCAACCACACCAACGCCAGCGGCGAAGCTCCCAATTCCAATCTCGACGAAGTGGTGCCCGGTTACTACCATCGCCTGGACGCCAGCGGCAATCTCGAGAACGGGTCGTGCTGCCCGGACACTGCTAGCGAGCACCGGATGATGGAGAAGCTCATGATCGATACTCTCGTGCTCAACGCCCGTGAATATAAGATCGATGGCTTCCGCTTCGACATCATGAGCTTCCACTTCCTGTACAACATGCAGGACATTCTGAACGCTCTGCAGGCTCTCACTCCCGAAAAAGACGGCGTGGACGGATCGAAGATCTATGTCTACGGAGAAGGTTTCAACTTTGGAGATACCGCCAACAATCAGATTGGCCCCAACGCTTCGCAGATCAACCTGTATGGCTATGGCATCGGCACTTTCAACGACCGCATCCGCGATGGTGTTCGCGGCGGAAGTCCCTTTACCGATGAACGCGAGCAGGGCTTTGCCACCGGTCTGTTCACCGACTCCAGCTCCTTCACCACCGGCAGCCTTTCGTCAAGTCAGCAGCAGGCCCAATTGCTTCTGTACTCCGACTGGATCGATATCGGGCTCACGGGAAACCTGCGCGACTTTACCTTTGTCGATAGCACCGGCGCCACCGTCACAGGAGCTCAAGTTAGCTACAACGGGCAGCCCACGGGGTATACCAAGAGTCCAATCGAGGCCGTGAACTATGCTTCCGTCCATGACAACCAGGATCTTTTCGACGCCGTGCAGTTGAAGTCCAGCTTCACGGACAGCATTACCACCCGTGCCCGCCGCCAGGTGTTGGGCATGAGCCTGGTCACCCTGGGGCAGGGAATTCCCTTCTTCCAGGCCGGTGATGATCTATTGCGTTCCAAGGACATGGACCAGAACAGCTATAACTCCGGCGACTGGTTCAACAAAATCGACTGGAGCGGTCAAACCGCGAACTGGGGCATCGGCCTGCCCGTCGCCAGCCAGAACCAGGGCCAGTGGCCGATCATGACGCCACTGCTCAGCAACCCCTCGTACACTCCGCTCCCGGTGAACATCGCCTACAGCGAAGCGGCATTCCAGGAGTTGCTGCAGATCCGCTACAGCTCAGAGCTATTCCGCATGCCCACCTTTGCCGACGTGCAGCAGAATCTCAGTTTCCTGAACACCGGGCAAAGTCAGGTTCCGGGATTGATTGTGATGAAGCTGGATGCCAACGGCGGAGACTTTGGACGCTATCAGCACATCGTCGTGGTGTTCAACGCCAACAACTCCCAAGTGTCTTTCCAGAATTCCGCGCTCGTCGGACTGGGATTGCATCTGCATCCCGTGCAACGGCACTCCGCCGATCCCATCGTTAGCCAATCGTCGTTCAATACCCGGACCGGTACCGTCGTAGTACCGGCGTTGACGACCGCCGTCTTTGTTACCGAGAAGCCGTAGCTGTTGCATTCCGGTGCGTTGCTCGCAGGCCGCTCGAATCCGCGATCCTTGCTTTATTACGCCCGGACTCGGTTTTCATTTGTGCCCGATCCATTCACTCTGAATCTTCGGCGGTCGCACCAGCGTCTGCATCACCACGCAATACTGTTCCGTCTTCTCTCGCAGTAAGCTCAGCTGTTCCGCGCTGGCTCCAGGCGCCACCACGTCAAAGTGCACACGCACGCTCGCAAACCCCACGGGCACGTCTTTCGCTATTCCCAGCGTGCCGCGCAAATCTAAATCGCCGTCCACCGTCACCGCAATGCGTTTCGTCGCTATCCCCATCGCCGCCGCCACCATCTGACAAGTAATTTGCGCGCAAGCCGCCAGCGCACCCAACAGCAAGTCCCCGGAGCACGCTCCGCTGCCCGCGCCTCCCACGCCCTTGTGCGCCTCCGCGGCATATACCGCGCGACCGATATCCACTGAACATGCAATCGGAGCATCTCCTTGCCCGCCCTTTGCCCGCAGCGTTATTTTCGAAGCCTGGGGATCACTGCGATACTGCTCTTTTAGCGGTTTCTGTAGCGATCGTAGATCCATGACTCTCTCCTGAGCCTGTATTGAAACGGCCCGGCGTGTTTGCTAGCATCAAGCGGCAGCGAAATACCGCTGCAAAAAATATATGCCCAAATTTGTTATTGAACGCGAGGTGCCGGGCGCAGGCAACCTTACCGACGCCCAATTACGCGAACTTTCCCAAAAGTCCGTCGGCGTACTCAAAGGCATGGGTCCTGAGATTCAGTGGCTCCATAGCTACGTCACCGGCGACAAAGTGTATTGCGTCTACCTCGCTCCTGACGAGGAATCCGTTCGAGAACACGCCAAGCGCGTTGGCCTGCCTGCGAACCGCGTTTCCGCTGTGCGCCGTCTCATCGACGCCAGCACCGCCGAATAATTGGTAGCGCGCACTTCCGAAATCAGACAGAACCCGCAGGCTGCAGCCCCGCCACTTCGGGGGGCG
>DATFYV010000108.1:0-2884 GCA_035314845.1 Candidatus Acidiferrum sp. | reverse complement strand
ACGCGCGCGCAGTTCGCACAAAAACACGGACTCGATCCCGCTCGCTCGATGGTCGCGCTCTTGCCGGGCAGCCGCATGGGCGAAATCGCCCGCCATTTGCCTACGATGTTAGCTGCCTGCGCGGATTTGCGGAAGACCGAGCGCGAACTCACCATCGTGATCGCCGTAGCCCCCGGCATAGAACTCGCGCAGATCAATCGTTTGGTAAGCGCCAGCGGAGTTTGCGCCGTGGTGATCCAGGACGAAACCTACAACGCTCTCGCAGCCGCCGACGCCGCCCTGGTCTGCAGCGGCACAGCCACCATCGAGGCCGCCCTCCTCGACGTCCCCATGGCGGTGGTTTATCGCGTTACGCCGCTGACCGCGACTCTCGCCAAGCCGTTGCTGCGCACAAAATTCTTCAGCATGGTCAATCTAATCGCGGACCGGCGCGTGGTTACGGAGCTAATTCAAGATGACTTTACGCCCGAAGCAGCGGCGCGAGAGTTGAGCCGGCTGCTGGATTCCAGCGAAGCGCGCGCGGAACTACGCAGCGGGCTGAGAGAAGTGCGCAACAAGCTGGGCCCGCCCGGAGCGGTCGAACGCGCCGCCGACGCCATTGTGCAGTCCTTGCGATAGAATTTGTTCCTTGCAGCGGACTATGGACGGAGTCGCTGCCGACCGTCCAAGCACTTTCAGCTTATTTTCTGCGCTGGCAACGCTTTGCGGGGTCTTTGGTATCCTATGTAGGTAGATTTACCATTGGTGCCGCTCCTGAAAGGTGTGTGATGGCCTGCCGCCGAACGCTGCTTCCCTCTTTTTTATGCTGCTTGATCTTTGCTGCCGGGTGGGTGGTGCCTGCGCGGGCGCAGGCCCCGCGGCCCGTCAGCTTCCTGGCGCAGCATTACGACGTGTCGGCATCGCTGGACGGCATCAGCCAGTTGCTCACGGCTACAGCCAAGATTGAGTTTCGCGCGCTGGAAGTCTCCAGCACCTTGCGAGTGGAACTGCATCCCAACCTCGAAGTAAAGGAAGTAAAGAACGAAGCCGGAAAATCGCTGACCTTCGAGCGCGACAATGCCAATCCCCTGTACGTGTATGTGACCCTGCCCGGGTCGATCCCACGGGAAAGCAAGTTTTCGCTGACTTTTACCTACGCTGGCTTACTGGCCAATGCTGAAAACAGTCCAGTGCCGGGCATCCGCGTGGCGGTCATCGATCACGACGCCGCGTACCTTCTGCTCCCCGCGCGCTGGTTTCCCCTCACCAACTATCCCTCCAACCGCTACACCGCCACATTCCGCCTGAATGTACCGGACACCTGGGCGGTCGCCGGCACTGGTAAAGCACCGGCCCCCCAACCGATGGCCGCGACTGGGGCCGCTGCCGGCGGGCGACTCCTGTATACGTTTGAGTGCAAGACCGCCGCGCCAAACGGCAGCTTCGTGGCCGGCAATTTGCAACTCAATCCCAAGCAAGCGGAGGGCGTCAACGTAGCGGTCTACGCCCCACGCGAACAGTCCGGCAATGCGCAGGATTTCGCCAACAGCGTGGCGCGCTCTATGACCATTTTCTCCGACATGTTTGGCGGGCTCACGGATTCCGACATGCAGGTCATCCAGATGCCCGACGGCACCCTACGCGATTTCAACGGCCCGGGCGTGATTTTTCTGAGCCAGCGTGCCTGGAATCCCAAGGCCGGCGATAAGACCATCGCCAAAAACGTGGCCGCGCAATGGTGGGGCAACGCCGTGATGCCCGCGAGCCCCAATGATGTGTGGATTAGCGACGGCCTGGCGCAATATTCCGAAGCGCTGTATGCCGAGCAAAACGCCGGCAAAGAAGCCGGCCTGCGCACCATTGATGAGTTCGCGGTCGGCGCCCTGATGTACGAAGACGCTGCTCCCATCGCGCAAGCCGCCCGCCTGGCGCCATACTCGGGCGACTACCGCTCGGTAGTGATGAACAAAGGCGCCATGATTTTCCACATGGTGCGCGCACAGATGGGCGACGTGCCCTTCCGCAATTTGCTCCACGACTTCTATGAGAAGTACAACGGCAAGACCGCGCGCATCGAAGACTTTGAAACCATGGCAGCGGCGCACGTGCAGAGATCCACGAAGGGCGGAGAAACGCCCGCGCAACTGCGGGGATTTTTCGTGCAATGGCTGAATTCCACCGGAGTCCCAGAATTCACGCTGGAATACGTGGTGTACCGCACGCCAAAGGGTTTTCGCGTGGCGGGCAAGATCAAGCAGCCCCTGGACACGTTCCGCATGCCGGTGGACCTCCGCATCGATACCGAGGGAAACCCGGAGATCAAGACCATCGACGTGACGGGCACGGAATCGACCTTCACGGTGGAAACCTTTGGCCGGCCCAAACCGGGCGGGATTAAGATTGATCCGGGAAACTTAATTTTGAAGGGTAGCAGTACCTTGCGTTCGCGAGCAGCCATTGCGCGTGGCGAAGAACTGGCCGAGCAGGGCCGTTACTACGACGCCGTGACGCAATACCAAAAAGCGCTTTCGATTCAGCCCAACCGCCCGCTGGCCAACTTCCGCATGGGCGAAGCTTTTTTCGCGCAGAAAAATTACCAGGCTTCGGCAAACTCCTTCCGCGAAGCGCTGCAGACCGTGCCAGACCCAGGAGAAAAATGGACGGAAGTCTGGAGCCACATTTATCTGGGAAAGATTTTTGATTTACTCGGACAGCGCGAACGCGCCGTCAACGAATACAGCAAAGCGCGCCAGACCAACGACGATACCGCCAGTGCGCAGCAGGTTGCCGAAGGCTTCCTAAAGAAGCCGTATGCCGAGGGCGCCATCACCGCCGCCGCACCTGCAACGGGAACGGCGCCGCAGGCCACGCCCGGTTCCGATATTCCGGCGCCTGCCTCCGGCAA
>DATFYV010000107.1:0-8346 GCA_035314845.1 Candidatus Acidiferrum sp. | reverse complement strand
CGACGGCAAGCCTCCCGACGGCCAGTTTGCAGACGGCCATTTTGTAGACGGCCATTTTGCAGATGGGCAGTTGCATCACAACGGGGCGGGAAATCACGACGGTCAGTTGTCGCGTGCAGGGGCCACGAATTCCGATGGCCGGTTGCGTTCCGACGGCGACGGAGCGATGCGCGGTAAGAAGACGCCGTCCAAACGGCCAAAGGCCGCACTGCCCGCGGATTGAACTCACCTTGGTTCCCGTGCGCCCCTTTTGCCATAGAACTCTTCGCTGCAGTACTCCTCAAGAAACTGCGATGTTTGGCAAGCGAGACACGCAGCCGCCCAACCGCCGTTGCCGGTCTATGCGAGTGGTGGCGGAGTTGTGTATAATCGGCGAAGTTCGCACATGAGCGGGCGTCGTACAATGGCAGTATAGAAGCTTCCCAAGCTTCGGACGTGGGTTCGATTCCCATCGCCCGCTCCAGAGAACCCGCTTTTGGCTTTACTGGCTTCCAGCCCCGAAAATGACCCATAAAATGCGCGGTTTGGACGCTGACCAGGAGCGCGCTAACAGCAAGGAGTCGCTCCTCTATCCTTCAGGCGCCTAACTCCGGCGTGTCGGCGAAAACGTGTTGTTAAGGGAGTGTTCATTCTAATTCTATGCATGCGAGTAGAATTAGACTTCCAGGTCGTTGACTTAGGAGGTCTCCGGTGGCAACGAGTTCCGTTTCGCGTCGAACTTTTCTCGAGTCTCTGGCCGTCTCCCTGGCAGGGGCTGCTCTGCCTCGCCGCTTGCAGGCATCCTCTGTGCTCACGGCGCCGGTGCTGGATGAATTCGGGTACGGCGACGTAGACCTGAAGAGTCCGTTGCATGAGAAGCAACTCGACCATCACCTTGAACTGCTCATGTCTTTAAACGAAGACAGCCTGCTGAAGCCGTTCCGCCAGATGATCGGCAAACCGGCACCCGGGGAAGATCTTGGAGGTTGGTACGGCTATAACCCGAAAGACGACGGCATTGATGGCGCGTATGCTCCAAGTTGTACGTATGGCCAGTGGGTTTCCGCTCTGGCACGCATGTATGCGATCCGGCAAAGGCCGGAGATTCGCGAAAAAGTATTACGGCTGAATCGGCTGTATGCGGAGGTGATTGACGGCCAGTATTTCAAGACCAATCACTTTCCGACCTATTGCCACGACAAACTGCTCTGCGGGCTGATGGATGCTCACGAGTTCGCACAGGATCCTGACGCTTTTGACATTCAGAAGCGCAGTATCGCCGCTGCCCTAGCCCACATGCCGGGCAAGGCCATCGACGATTCCGATGAATCCTTCACGGCTTCCGAGAACCTGTTTATCGCCTTTCGGCGCGGCGCGGGTGAGCCGTACAGGAAGCTCGGCGTCGATTATCTTGCCGACTATTACTATGACCCACTTAGCGAAGGACACGACAATCTCGCGGGCCGACACGCCTACAGTCACGTCAATTCGCTGTCGTCCGCTGCGCAGGCGTATCTGACGATCGGCAGCGAGAAGCACCTGCGTGCCGTGCGGAACGGATTCGATTTCCTCACCGCACAGAGTTACGCCACCGGTGGATGGGGCCCTGACGAAACCTTGCGCACGCCGAGCAACGGAGAGGTTGCGGCGAGTCTCAGCAACAGTCACGCCAGCTTTGAAACTCCCTGTGGGTCCTATGCGCACTTTAAGATCACCCGCTACTTGTTGCGGATGACACGAGACACGCGCTACGGCGACAGCATGGAGCAGGTGATGTACAACACCGTGCTCGGAGCGAAACCGATCCAGCCCGACGGCAGGTGTTTCTATTATTCCGACTACAACTTCGAAGGACGCAAGGTCTATTCCAGTCGTCGCTGGGCCTGCTGCTCGGGAACGCTGCCGCAAGTGGCGGCCGATTATCGCATCAACACCTACTTCCGCGACCGACAAGGTATCTACGCAAACCTCTATATTCCGTCAACGGTAAGGTGGAATCACGCCGGCTCGAGGGTCTCGCTAACCCAGAAAAGCGCGTATCCGTTCGACGGGACGGTGCAATTTGAATTGACGCTAGCACGGCCTGCGGAGTTCACCGCTAATTTCCGGATTCCGGAGTGGGCGCAAGGCGCGGCGGTTGCGGTCAATGGAAAACGCATAAAAGCGGACGTTGTACCGGGAAGCTTCGCAGCGGTTCGGCGCGAATGGAGGAGTGGAGATCGGCTCGAACTGGAGCTGCCGATGACAACGCGTTTGCAGGCAGTCGACACACAACATCCGAACACGGTGGCTCTGCTGCGCGGCCCCCTGGTGCTCTTTGCGATCACAAAATCAGCTCCCAAGGTGAGCCGCAAGCAATTGCTGGCAGCTACGAGCGTAGGCGCCGCAAAATGGCAGGTTGCCACCGCCCAGGAACCACTCACCATGCTGCCATTCACGGCCATTGAGGACGAGCAGTATTCAACCTATTTGCAGGTGGTCGAGAGCGACTAACAGGCAACTCGGAGGTCACCCTGCCGGAGGCACGGCTCGCTCCGAGTCCAACGACACCGGCCAGAATTCCCGATGTCTGTTCCACTGTTTCAAGCGCATTGGGCAGTTCCAAACCAGCTGGGCATCTTGCCTTCCTGTGGCGAGCTTATTGATAATAAAAATAGTATAATCAATAACTTACGCGGTTTCTAATGGCTCTGCAATGGGGCACACGTGCACCCAATCTCCGCACCATCTTCGTCGTGGTATTAGTACTACCAGGTCTTCTTGGCTAAGGTTCTCTACAACCTTCGTGCTATTGGTCATTTCGGTCCACCCCCGTAACATCTGCTCCAGCTTGGAAAAGGTGACTGTTATGAAAGTGCCCTCTCGCATTGTTTTTGCTGCTGTTGTGCTCGCGTTTACTGCGTTCTTGGGAGCTGGCGCCGCTAAGGCTGACAGCTTGATCCTCTTTACCCTGACTGGCCCGGTGGACGCTTCATTTGAACTTTCCACGAATCCCTTCATCGCACCTGGCAACTCCGATCCCGGTTTTGGTTTTCTGGTGACGCCCATCAATCTGACCATCGATGGCAAAGCCTCCAACGACGTTCTGGCGTTCTACAGTGGTACAGGCGGCGGTGGACTGGCGGCCTTCGACGCCATCTGGAATGCCGATTTTTCGCTGTTTGGGCCGAAGTTGTACAAGGGCAAGGAATGGGCCCCAAGCTTCGCGCCGAACGCAGGGAACATCTCTCTGGAGGATGAAAATGGCGTCGGCTATACGCTGACGATGACGGCCGTTTCGACCCCGGAGCCTTCCTCGCTGCTCCTGGTGATGGCTGGTTTGCTGCCGCTGGGATTGTTAGCCAAACGCCTGCTGTAGTCTGTCGCGACTCTGCGCGTACGAACGCTCACGCCCACCGCCACAATCGTAGCTGAATCCAAGCTGCTCACTCAAAAGAAGCCACCGCGAGTTGCGCATCTTCAAACACCTCAAAAAGATTCAGCATGCGCACCAGCTTGAGCGTCTGAATGGTGAATTTCGAGGGATTAAGCAGCTTCAGCGAGCCGCCGTTCTGTTTGGATGTGGTGTAATAGCGCACAAGTAAGCCGATACCGCTGGAATCGATCATGGGAACTTCTTCTAGGTCCAGGACGAAGCGGGATTCGCCGGCGGCGACCAAGTCAGTGAAGGTTGCGTTCAGGCGGTCCAGCGGCGGGCCGTTGGTTAATTTGCCGCGCAGCTTTATAACCTTCACTTTGCCCTGGGTGCGAACGTCGATTTCCAAGAGTTGCTCCCTTACCCCGCTGCCGACAAAACGCGGGAACGCTTGTGGCGCGCGTGGCCAGTCCCAAGTGCGTTGACAGGCCTAAATGCGTCTGCTACAGTCCGGCACAACTTAAAAGAAGCACAGCTAATATGCAATAGAAGAGGGTGGCTTTACCAGCGTTCTGTCCCTAGCGTGCTACCCCGAGTGGGATTCACTGGTAGGCCAGGGCTGAGATTTGAGCGTCGATATTGGCGAAGTAGCGGTCCGATTGCTGGCGGACCAGGGATTAACTTCCCGGGCGCGCACCGCCGCGCGAACGGTCTTGGAACTCCTGCCTGGAAGCGCAGTCAACATTTACATTTTGGGAACAAACGAAGAGAGCGCGGTGTGGCGTCCCGCAGCTAGCGCGGGAGAAGTGTCCTTGCATAGCGCGGTGATCGCCGCGGACGCGGGCACGCTGGGCGAATTATTTTCGGAAAAGAGCGCGCTGCTTTTTTCGGGCCCGGATTTGCCGCGCGAGCAGTATGCGCACCTGGATATTCGCCGCACGGTGCGGACGCTGGCTTATCTGCCTTTGGTGAATGGCGAAGAGCTGATGGGTGCGGTGGAGATTTTGAGTTTCGAGCAAGAAATATCGGAAGAAGAGCTTGCCGAACTGGAGCCGCTGGCGCAGGTTACTTCCGCAGCGCTGGTGGCGGCTCAGAATTACGAAATCGAACGCGGCGACGCGCTGGCTTCCATCAATCGGCTGACGCAACTCTACGACATGGAGAAAACGTTTTCGTCCACGCTGGAGATGGACGAATTATTGCCGATTATCGGATCAAAAATTCGCGAAGTCATGGAATGCCAGGCGGTGAATATTTGGCTACTGCAGCCGGATGAGTCCGTAGAGTTGATGCACCAGTCGGGATTTGATCCCACGATGCCGGAGAAGAGTTCGCAAAAAGCGGGGGAAGGATTGGCCGGCGGAGTTTCCGATAACGGCGAGCCGCTGTTGGTGGATGATCCGGAGGATGCGCGGCTGGTGGCGCGCAATCGAGATATCACTGAAGGACGCGTCGTTTCGCTGATTATCGCGCCGATCATGGACAAAGAGTCGCTGGTTGGCGTGATCGAAGTGATTAATAAAATGGACGGGACGGTGCTGGACGACGACGATTTGTTCGCGCTGGGAAGTTTGGCGGACACGGCGTCGACGGCGCTGCACAACGCCAGCCTGCTGCTGGCGGAACGCAAGGTGGAGATTCTCGAGACGCTGGTAACCGTAAGCCAAGAAATTACCTCCACGCTGAATCTGGAGCGCATGCTGCAGACCATTGTGGATGCGCCGCAAGCGGTGATTCCGTACCAGCGGGCAGCGATTGTGCTGGCGGATCGCGGGCGCTTCAAGCTGAGCGCGGTGACGGGGCAGATGCAGTTCAATCCGGACGCGGAAGATATCAAACCGTTGAACAGCATTTTGCAGTGGGCGGCGCTTTCCGAGGAGATCATCCATGTGCGGCAGCATGACGGTGTGATTGACGCGCCGCGGGAGGAGACCCGCGCGAAATTTGAGAAGTATTTCGCGGAAAGCGGGGTGCGCGGATTTTATGCCATGCCGCTCGGCGACGATACAGGGCGGGTAGGCATGTACGCGCTGGAGAGCAGCGATCCTGATTTTCTTTCGCCAGCGCACATTGAGATCCTGCAAGTGCTGGCGGGGCAGGCCACGGTGGCGCTGCGCAACGCGCAGATGTACAAGGAAGTGCCGTTTATCTCCGTGCTGGAACCGGTGCTGGAGCGCAAGCGCAGGTTTATGGCCATGGAGAAAAAGCGGCGGACCGCGATTGTTGGCGCGGTGATCGCGGCCATTGTTTTTCTTGCGATTGTACCGCTGCCCTTGCGCGTTGACGGCAGCGCGACGGTAGCCGCAGTGCGGCGCGCGCAGGTGCAGCCGGAGATTGAAGGCGTGGTCGGTACGGTATATGTGCACGAAGGCGAACACGTAAAAGCGGGACAGGTGCTGGCGGAACTGAATGCCTGGGATTACCGCTCGGCGCTGGCCGGGGCGGAAGCGAAGTACCAGACGGCGTTGTTGCAGGTGAACCATTCGCTGGCGGGAAACGACACCGGGGAAGCGGGCGTGCAGCGCGTGCAGGCCGACTATTGGAAGGGCGAAGTGGAGCGGGCGAAAAGCCTGCTGGACAAAACACAGCTGCGTTCGCCGATTGACGGGGTGGTGGCCACACCCCACGTGGAAAATTTGGTGGGGCGACACCTGCAGTACGGAGACACGTTCGCGGACGTGATGGACACCAGCCGGGCAGTGGTGGATGTGGCGGTGGACGATGCGGACGCGGGCCTGCTGCGGGCGGGGCAGCCCGCGGTGATCAAGCTGAACAGCTACGCTATGCGAACCTTTCATGGAGATGTGGTGGTTGTCAGTCCGAAAGGGGAAGTGGAGCACGACAGCCGAATTTTTTACGCCCGGGTGTTGCTGCCCAATGGGGATGGGGCTATCCGCTCGGGAATGGAAGGGCGGGGTAAGGTGCGCGTGCCGGGATATACGCCGGCCGGATATGTGATTTTCCGGCGTCCGGTGATTTGGATTTATTCGAAGTTATGGTCGTGGTTTGGATGGTAGTTTGTCGATGAGCCGAGAAATATCGGGAAGAGGCAAAGAACGTAAGAAGCATACGCTTTGCTGAACTAGGGGCGCAGCATGCTGCGCCCCTCCTACAAAGGCAGTGATGGGGTAGTGGTGAAGCGGAGACTGTTGATGGCGAATAAAATTTGGATATTGGCGCTGGCGGCGGGTTTGCTGGCCGGCTGCGGCGACGTGAAGTCGGATAGCTCGGCAGCGCCCGCTACTTCGCCGACTCCAGCTCCCGCGTCGACCATGGCGCCAGCGGTTGCTGCGAGCGACGAAGGCTTTACCGCCTCTGGGCCGTTGATTGTGGAGCATCAGCTGGAAATCAGTGCGCAGCGCGAAGGGGTGATCTCCAAGATCAATGTGGAAGCGGGGCAGCGGGTGAAAGCAGGAACACTGCTCGCGCAGCTGGACGACCGGCAGGTGAATGCCAACCTGGAAGCGGCCCGCGCGAAAACGCGCAGTATCGAAAATGATTTGAAAAACTGGCAAGCCGAAGCGGAAGTGATGAAAGCGGATTACGACCGGGCGCAACGCGCGTACAAGGAAGGGCTGATTCCGGAAGAGCAGCTGCAGCATGCGAAATTCAAGGCGGAGTCCGAAGGCTGGGACATCAAGCGGGTGAGCGAGCTGCTGAATACGTCGCGGCAGGAAGAGCGCTCACTGGAACTGGAGATGGAGAAGAATCACATCACCACGCCGTTTGACGGCTTGGTGGCGCGACGCTACGCGCATGTGGGGCAATCGGTGACGCGCGGTGAGCGGCTATTCTGGGTGACGGAGGAGGCGCCGCTATTGCTGCGCTTTACGTTGCCGGAGAAATTCCTGGGACGGGTAAGAATCGGACAGATACTTCCGCTGACCTCGCCGGATGTGCCCAAGGAAACGCATAGCGCGCGGATTAAGGAAGTGAGCCCGGTAGTGGATCCCTCGAGCGGCACATTTGACGTGCTGGTGGAGCTGCAAGGGGCTCGCGGGGAGCTGCGGCCGGGGATGACGGCCAGCGTGCGCGTGGACCCGGCGCACTGAAACTTTCTACGAAGCAGCCATGAACCTCAACGAAGCTCTCAACGTCGCGCTGCCGGAAATACCCGCACGGACGCTGGCGCAGCGCTATCCGCGGCTGGACCCGGACTACACGTTCAAAAAGCACCTGGAAGACAACGTGGTGATGGTGCGCTTGTACATCCCCAGCACCGGGCTGATGTATTCGTTTCCCGAGCAAAATTGGAACCTGATCAAATTGTTCGACGGCAAGCGCAGTTACGAAGAGATCGCCCGCGTGTATTCGGCGGAGAACGGCACGGAATATGGCGCGGACGCGGTGCGCGAGTTTGCGGGAGAACTGGAGGCCGCGGACTTCTGGTACAAGACCACGCAGGAAAAAAACATCCTGCTGATGCAGCAGAGCAGCGAGGACCGGCAGAAAAAGCTGAAGGTGAAGAGCCGGTACGCGGACCTCTCGATGATTTTGTTTCCGGCGTTTAATCCGGACAAAGGACTCACCTGGCTATATGGCTGGACTTCGTGGATTTACACCACGTGGTTCACCATTATCACGATGTTCTTTTTTGCCTTGGCGTTCGGGATTACCGTGGTGCACTGGCCGGAGATCGGGCGTGACACCATCCAGTTCTACAACTTCGCGGACAAGTCCTGGGGCGACCTGGTCATTTTGTACGTGCTGGGCATGGGCGTGGTAGGTGCACACGAGTATGCGCACGCGCATGCCTGCAAGCACTGCGGCGGCCGGGTGCCAGCCATGGGCTTCGCGCTGATTTATCTGACGCCGGCGTTTTACACCGATACCACGGAAGGCGCGGTGAAGGGCACGCGCTATCAGCGGCTGGTGATTTCGCTGGCGGGCATCTGGATCGAACTGATCATCTGCGCGATTGCCACGCCCATCTGGTGGGGCACGCCGCCGAATACGGTGATCCACGACGGGGCGTATTTCCTGATGCTGCTTACGGGAATTACCTCGCTGCT
>DATFYV010000106.1:0-5915 GCA_035314845.1 Candidatus Acidiferrum sp. | reverse complement strand
GCCATCGCCTCGGTCCTTTACAGCGTGAAATCCGGGCGGGGCTTCACGGCGCTGATCGCCGAGCCGGGCATGGGCAAGACCACGGTGCTGTTCAATTTGCTGCAGCATCTCGGCAGCACGGCAAAAACCGCATTCCTCTTTCAGCACCAGGACAATCCGCGCAATTTCCTGCGCAATTTGCTGCTGGACCTGGGCATGGAAGACGACGGTTCTGATTTAGTGCGCATGCAGGTGAAGCTCAACGAATGCCTGGTGCGCGAGACCGCTCTGGGTAAGCATTTCGTGGTGGTCGTCGACGAGGCGCAAAACCTCGATGAGCCGGTACTCGAAGTGGTGCGCATGCTCTCCAACTTCGAGACCCCGCGCGAAAAGCTGATGCACATCATCCTGGCCGGGCAGCCGCAGCTGGCCGCCAAGCTGGCCGCGCCGCAGCTCCAGCAGCTGCGCCAGCGTGTATCTATTCTCGCGCGGCTAAAGCCCTTTGACGCTGTGGAGACCCGCGCTTACATCGAACATCGCCTCAGTGTCGCCGGCTACCGCGAGGACATGCCGCTGTTCACCGATCAAGCTTTTGCCCTGATTGCCAAATATTCCGGCGGCATTCCACGCAACATCAACAACATCTGCTTCAATGCCATGTCCCTCGGCTGCGCCATGAAGCGCAAAACCATTCACGGCGCCATCGTCGAAGAGGTCCTCGCGGACCTGGATCTGCTGCCGCTGACCGGGGTTTCCTCCACCGCCGAATATCATGCCCCCAGCGCAACCTCCCTCCCGGGTGGCCCGGGCGGTCTCGGCTTTGTCGCGCGCTGGACGGCTGCGATCCCGAAGCCTTTGGCTCTGGGCGCGGCAATGACGCTACTCGCCTCGCTGCTCGCGGGCATCGGTTGGGGCGTGCTGGAGCGCAACCGGCATTCCGCGCCGCCATCTCCCGCGAACCCCGCCATGAATGCCGCGCCAGCTCCCGCAGGAAGTCCGGTTCCCGCAGCGGCAATCGCCGAGCCTGGAGTGCCTTCGGTTTCCCAGCCGCTTGCTTCGTCGGCGCATGCCGGTGAATATCTCACTCCTGCTCGCACCGACGCCGCGTTCCGCGTGGCGCAGCAGGCACCCGCGCGCGCCGAGGCGGAGGCGCCCGCGCAGGATGCCCGCGTGGTACGTGTCAGCGCGGACGACACGCTGTACAACATCTGCATCGACAATTTCGGGCGCTACGATGCGCAGGTCCTGGCCGTAATTCGCGAACTCAACCCCGCGCTCGACGACCCCCGCAAAATCCGTGCCGGCCAGGAACTTCGTATCCCCTCCCCAGAAGAGTTACAAGCAAGGATCAATTTTTCTGTAGAACACTTGGGAACCACTTTGGCCTTGGAGGCAAAGAATCGATGAGCAAAAATTTTGAGCTATTACAACAAGTCGATACCAACGGCGGCGCCGCTGTTGCACCCCAGGCAAGCGCGCCTACGGCGTTTCATGCGGGCAACGGCAACGGGCATGCCGCGCGCCTGAGCCTGGACGGCGTGGCACACGAGGAGACGCTGCGCCTGGTGCAAAGCATTTTTTTGACCGCCGGGCAGAATCCTCCGCGCGTGGTCGTGTTCTCGGGGATTGACGCCGGGAACGGCTGCAGCCACGTGTGCGCGCAGGCCGCCGCGGTGCTGGCGGGCAACGTCACCGGCTCGGTCTGCCTGGTGGACGCCAACCTACGCACGCCCTCGTTGCCGGAATTTTTCGGCGTCACCAATCATCACGGTTTGACCGATTCGCTGCGCGGCAACGGCTCCATCCGCGGCTACGCCAAGCCTCTGCGTCCGGAAAATCTCTGGCTGCTCTCCAGCGGCTCGCTGGCGGCGGATTCTTCCGCGCTGCTCAATTCCGAGCTGATGAAGGCGCGCATCGCCGAACTGCGCAAAGAGTTCGACTACGTGCTGATCGATTCGCCGCCGCTCAACACCTATTCCGACGGCATTGTTCTTGGACAACTTTCCGATGGCGTGGTGATGGTGCTGGAGGCCAACTCCACGCGGCGCGAAGCTGCTCTGCGCGTGGCCGAAAGTTTGCGCGCGCGGCAGATCAAAGTATTGGGAGCGGTGCTCAACAAGCGCACCTTCCCGATTCCCGAGTCGTTGTATCACCGGCTGTAGTGATCCTGTCCGGCCCGCCCTGCGGGCAGGTTTTCAAAGATGCAATGGGACTCAAAATGGCGGAGCCTCGTCCATTTTCCAAGTAGAGTTTGTTTGCAGAATCCGGTTTGATGGCGATGCTGAATTCAGGAATGACACACGCACAAACTCATCACGAACCCGCGGTGCTCCCAGCGCCCTTTGCGGCCAATGAGGATGAGCGCCGCTGGTTTGCCGTTCGCACGCGGTCGCGGCACGAAAAGAGCGTCACCGCAGATCTGCTGGAAAAAGATGTGCACGCTTACGTGCCGCTGTCGCGAACTGAGCGGCAGTGGAGCGACCGACGCAAACTGGTGGAGTCGCCGCTCTTTCCCGGCTATGTGTTTGTCAAGATTGCGCCAGACGCCGAGTCCCGCGTGCCGGTGTTGCAGACCAACGGAGTGGTCGCGTTTCTGGGCGTGCGCGGTATCGGCATCCCGATCCCCGAAGCGGAAATTGCCGCCATCCAGGCGCTGCTGCGCGAAGGTGTTCCGGTTTCCGCGCATCCTTTCGTACAAATCGGACAGCGCGTGCGCATCCGCGGGGGCAGCCTGGACGGTCTCGAAGGTTTGCTGACCGGCGTGGAAGGGAAGCGCAATCTGGTGCTGTCCATTGAGCTGATCGAGCGTTCCGTGGCCATTCGCATCAGCGGCTACCAGCTGGAAGCGGCTTAAGAGTTTCGCAGTAAGGCGCAGCGAGCAGGAACCGGCAACCTGAGGGCCGGGGCAGTGCAGCAAGAGCAGGTGCAGCAGGAGTTGAATTTAGACTGTGGAGAAAACGACCATGAAAAACGTTCGCGGAAATCGCCCCGAAGGCGCAATGCCGGAGATCACTCTGCGGGACGCCTTGGCGCCGCTGTTCCGGCACCGCCGGATCATGATTATCAGCTTTGTGTGCGTCTTTGTGGCGTCCACGGTATTTGCGTGGGCGTGGGCGGCGCGCTACTACAAGGCATCCATGCAAGTGGTAGTGGAGCAGGACCGCTCCGACCCGGCGGTGACCACCGCGCAGGTGGCGCAGGTCAACAACAATAAGGTGGTGACGCTCGACCAGGTCACTTCCGAAGTGGCCCTGCTGCAGGGCGAGGATATGCTCCGCAAAGTGGTGAGTTCTTGCCAGCTGGTGGAGGACAAGTGGTCGCTTTCGGACATTTTCATGCCCAGCGACAAGCAGCAGCGGATGGCCATGAAGGAAGAACAGGCCACGCGCAGTCTGGCCAAGAAAATTAAGGTGGAAGCGGCCACCACTTCCGACGTGATTGACGTGAGCTACGGCCGCGTCGGGGATCCGGACAAGCCCGCGTGCGTGCTGCAAAACCTTGGCAAACTGTATTTGGAGAAGCACCTGCAACTGCAGCGGCCCATCGGCGCTTCAGATTTTTTCACGCAGGAGACGGAAAAGTACCGCCAGGCGCTGGCGGAGTCCGAGAAGAAGCTGGTGGCCTATAGCCAGAGCGAACACGTCGCGGCGCCGGACCTCGTGCGCACCGATATGGCTCAGCAACTGGCGATGGCGCAAGCCAACCTGTATCAGGCGCAGCAAGCCATGGCCGCGGATCAAAAACGCATCGACCATGAGCGTGCCCAGATGGCTGCCACTCCAGCGCGCTCGGCGACAACCGAGACCTCTAACTCTTCGTTCCTGCTGATGCAAAACCTGCAGGCGCAGCTGCTGGCCGCGCAGGTGAAGCGTTCGCAGCTGATGATGAAATACGACGCCAGCTATCCGCTCGTGAAAGAAGTGGACGAAGAGATAGCGGAGACCAAGGACGCCATTTCCAAGGCCGATGATTCCAAGTACGTGAACAAGACCACCGACCGCGACCCTACTTACGAGTTTTTGCGTGAGGACGAGGCTCGCACGGAGGCGGATTTGGCTTCGCAGCGCGCCGCGGCGGCTGCGCTGGTGGGCACCATCCACGGCATGCAAGCCGAGATGGTGAAACTCGACGGCCAGGCGGTGACCCAGGCTGCGCTGCTGCGCGAAGCCAAAGCGGATGAAGCCAATTATCTCTTGTACCTGGGCAAGCGCGAACAGGAGCGCACCTCCGACGCACTAGACTTGAAGCGCATCGCCAACGTGGCCATCGCGGTTCCCGCGGTAACTCCGCTGCTACCGCGCTACAGCCCGTTTTCCGTCATGTTCCTCGGCCTGTTCGCCGCGTTCTTCGTGGCCATTGCCTCGGCTTACGTGATGGAATATCTCGACCCCTCATTCCGCACGCCGCAGGAAGTAAGCGAAACGTTGAGCATCCCGGTGCTCGCGACCATGCCGAAAAAAGCGGCCTAAACGTAGACCGTCGTTTCGTGCCGGGAAGAGCCGCGCTAATCACCAGCCGGCGCGGCTCCTCGCAGCGCGGTTCGTTGTGCAAGCCAGCTGTGATTCGATCCGTCATCTCGCCCAGCGATGGCGCGGCAAGTCCGCTGGCTACGGGTGTCACCTTCGGCCCGTGCCGCAGTGGTTTGCAATTTTTATCGCAGTGTAAGACGCCATTGCTTCCGCCTTTCACACTCGCGGTGATAGAAATGGCGTCGCTAGAACAAAAACTCGCACGAAGAGAGAACCAGTGAGCGAAGTCAATCGTCGGTTTCTTTTGAATGCGCTGAAATTGTTCGATCTGGGCTTGGTATTTGTGTCTTTCGGGATCGCCACGTTCCTGGTGGCCTCGGCGCAACACAGCGTCCCCATCGGACAGTTTCTATCTTTGCGCGTAAAGCTTTCCAACTGCGTCATTTTCGCGGTGGCCCTCCTTTTGTGTCACCTGATGTATTCGCTGTGCGGCTTATATGAATCGCGGCGCCTGTCGAGCAGGGGCGCGGAATTGCTCGACGCCGTGAAGGCTACTTCGCTTTCTACCCTGGGCTTCGCGGTGCTCTCTTCCCTGTGCCACCTGCGCGTGGTGACCACCGCGCGTTTCTTGCTGCTCTTCTGGGCCTTTTCTTCGCTAACACTGGTGCTTTCGCGCGTGCTGCTGCGCTATTTGCTGGCGCGCGCGCGGCGCAACGGCCACAACCTGCGGCACATCCTGGTTCTCGGCACCAACGCGCGCGCGATTCAATTCGCCAGAAAGATTGCCGCGGCGCCCGAGCAAGGTTACCGGCTGGTCGGGTTCGTCGACGACGACTGGCCCCTGATACACGAATTTCGAGCGACGGGCATGCGACTAGCTTGTGATTTTTCCGGCATCGCGGAGTTCCTGCGCCACAATGTGGTCGACGAAGTGGCCATCTATCTGCCACTCCGCTCTTACTACGAGCACGCCGCGCAAATGGCCGCGGTCTGCGAGCAGCACGGCATCATCTTGCGCTTCGATCCCGACATTTTTAACCTGAAACTGGCCAAGCCGCGCGCCGTTGCCGGCGAGGGCGAGCCGCAAATCGCCACTCCGGGCGTGGTCAGCGAGGGCTGGCCGTTTCTTTTCAAGCGCACTATCGACCTCTCCGTTTCGTTGCTGGCCATTATCATTTTCTCCCCCTTGCTGCTGATTATTGCCGCGCTGATTAAGCTCACTTCACCAGGTCCCATATTTTTCGGGCAGAAGCGCGTGGGCCTGAACAAGCGGCAGTTCACCATGTACAAGTTCCGTACCATGGTTCCTGATGCGGAAAAAATTCAGGAAGAGCTGCTGCACCTCAACGAGATGAGCGGACCGGTTTTCAAGATCAAGAATGATCCGCGCGTCACGCCCATCGGCAGAATTCTGCGCAAGACCAGCATCGACGAACTGCCGCAACTGTTTAATGTACTCAAGGGCGA
>DATFYV010000105.1:0-3976 GCA_035314845.1 Candidatus Acidiferrum sp. | reverse complement strand
GAGAAATTGGTGGACACGCTGAGTTTCTCCAAGGAGCGTTTGCAAGGAAAAGTGGCGGAATTCCAGGATAAGTACGAGTACGCGCGCATCAACGCGTCGCGGGACAGCGGTCCCTGGAAGAAGAACAATACCCCGGACATTTTGACCAGCGTGGCCGCGGGCGACACATCGATCTGGTCGGAGTTCAGCGAACTGGAGATGGACCGTTACGACGACTTCAGCATCCTGTCGCGGTCGATGGCGGAAATCTCGGCCGACGTGAAAGAAGTCCTGACGCAATTGCAGGGGTTCATCGGGCGCGTGGAAGGCGACATCGATGAGTTCACCAAGTTAGCGCACCACCTGCAGGATGAGTTTACCGCGGCGCGCATGGTACCTATCGGCACGCTGTACTCGCGGCTGTCGCGGGCGGTGCGCGACGCCGCCAAGTCCGCGGGGAAAGCGGTGGAGCTGGAGCCGTCCGGCAGCGAAACCGAGCTGGACAACAACATTATCCAGCAGATTTCCGATCCGCTCGTGCATTTGGTGCGCAATTCAGTGGCGCACGGCATCGAGCGCGTCGAGGATCGCGTGGCGGCGGGCAAGCCGCGGGCGGGCAAGGTGGCGCTCCGCGCGTATCATCGCGGCAATCACATTTACATTGAAGTGGAAGACGACGGGCGCGGCATCGACTACGAGCGCGTACGGCAGAGCGCCATCGAACGCGGGCTGGTTTCCACGGAGACCGCCGACCGGCTTACGGAACGCGATTTGCGCGAAATGCTGTTTCATCCTGGATTCTCGACAGCGCCGACGAAGACGGAGTTGGCGGGGCGCGGCGTGGGCTTGGACGTGGTGCGCTCCAACCTGAACGCATTGAACGGCGAAATCGATATTCACAGTACGGCGGGAGTGGGAACGAAGTTCACCCTGAAGGTGCCGTTGACGCTGATTATTTCGCCGGCACTGTTCGTGCGCTGCGGAGCCACGCATTTTGCGCTGCCCCTGGCAGTGGTGGAAGAGATTCGCCGTTTACGGGCCGACGAAATCGAAGACGTTGGCGGCAAATTGATGACCAAGATTCGCGACGTGGTCACCGAAGTGGTGCGCCTAGACAATTATCTGGGATTGCCGCCGCTGGAGCCGGTCAACGGTTACTTCCACATGGTGGTGGCCAACATCGGCGACCGCAAGGTCGGCGTGGTGGTCGAAGAAGTGATGGGCAAGGACGAGATTGTTATCAAGAGCCTTGGAGAATATTTGCGCCGGGTGAAGGTTTTTCCGGGGACCACCATCGCTCCGGACGGCAGCCTAATTCTGTTGATCGATCTGAACCGCCTGGTAGCCACCGAGCCGACGGAGCGTCGCGCGCTGCAGGCCGATGCCAACGCTGCACGCATTTTCGCACCCGGTTCAACAGCTATCGCCCGCGGCACGATACCTATGGCGGCCATCGACCGCGTGGAGCAGGAACGCGTGATCGTGGTGGCGGACGACTCCATCAGCGTGCGCAAGTTCGTGGCGCGCTTGCTCGAAAAGCATGGTTATCGCGTGAAGCTGGCGGCGGACGGACTGGAAGCCGCGGAGCTAGTGTCGCAACATGGCTGCCACCTGGTGATCACCGACTTGGAAATGCCGCGCATGACGGGCTACGAATTGATGGCGCAACTGCGGCAGTCGCCCTCGACGCGGCGCATTCCCGTGATTGTGGTTACTTCGCGCGCGGGCGCCAAGCATCGCGACCGGGCTATCAAGGAAGGCGCAGCGGCGTTTCTGACCAAGCCGGTGCAGGAAGAGCAGCTCGTCGCCACGGTGGAACAGCTTACGGGATCGGAGGTGGGGCGGCCGCTCGTACCGGTAGCCTAACTTTGCCATGACCCCCAGCGTCACAAAGAAATTCCGCGTTTTGGTGGTGGATGACTCTGCGTTCATGCGCAAAGTGCTGGAAACCATTTTTAATGCGGACGAGCAATTGCAAGTGGTCGGGCACGCCAAGGATGGGCGCGAGGCCGTGGCTCTTGCGGAATCGTTAAAGCCCGACGTCATCACCATGGACATCAACATGCCGCATGTCGATGGGTTGCAGGCTACGGCGGAGATTATGACCACGAATCCGCGACCTATCGTGGTGGTCAGTTCGGAATCGCGCGAAGGGGCGGCCAGCACGCTGCGCGCTTTGGAACTCGGCGCGATTGAATTTGTGGCCAAACCGTCCAGCGGAATTGATTTGGACATGCAGAGCGTGCGTGAGGATTTGCTGCGCAAGGTGCGCATGGCCGCGAAGGTGCGCGTGGTGCGTACGGCTTCGCGCGTGGCCTCTACGCTGCGCGATGCCGGCAACACCGCGGCAGCACCGCCTCCCCGATTTACTCCTGCTGCGGTGCCAGCAAGCTCGGGACTCGATCAGCGCTTCCCTGTGGTGGTCATCGCTGCATCCACTGGCGGGCCCGCGACGGTGATGCGCCTGGCGCCGGGGTTTACCGCGGACTTCCCTGCTGCGATTCTTCTGGTGCAACACATGCCCGCGGCGTTCACCACGCAATACACCGCGCAACTTGCAGAATTTACCGGCATCCGCGTGAAAGAAGCGGAGCCTAACGAATCGCTGCGCCCTGGGACGATGTATGTGTGTCCCGGCGGGCAGCATCTGCGCGTGACGCCTACCGGGCGGCTGCAACTGGACGGCAGTAGCGGGCGCATCAACGGATATTTGCCCAACATCGATGTGACTCTAGAGAGCGTGGCGTCGTATGCCGGGGCGTTGAGCGTGGCGGCGATTTTGACCGGCATGGGCAACGACGGAGCTGCAGGCAGTCTGGCCATCAAACGCGCCGGAGGCTTGGTGCTGGCGCAGGATGAAGCTACCAGTGTGATTTTCGGCATGCCTTCGGAAGCGATCAAGGTTGGCGCGGTGGCCGAAATTCTAGGAATTGATGACATTTATCCGGCCATCGAGAAGCGCGTGATCGGGATTACTCGCGGCACGCTGGTGGGGGCACGCTGATGCGCCTGGTCCCGCGTCCCAAATCGCCGGTGCTGCAGGCGGAGCAGATCATTTTGTTCCGCGTGGGCGGGCAGCTCTTGGCGATCTCTTCGGCGTCGGTTCAGGAAGTGCGCAGCGTCGATAGCCTGGCTGGGGCGGCGGCGGAAATTAAGGATTCGGGCGTTAAGAAAGTGCGGCACCTGCTGCAGCGCGAGGAGCAGACGCTTTTTGTGGTGAATGGCACGGTACATTTTGGACTTCCCTTGGTGCCCGGAACATTGGTTTTTATTTTGCGTCAGACGCGCACGGCGCTCTTGGTCGATGGCATCGAGAAGATGACCAGCATGACGCAGTTGCAGGCTTTGCCGCTGGCGTTTTGCCATGAAGAGCGACTGTGGTATCGCGGGCTTACGTCGCTGGATCAGACGGTGGTGCCGGTGGTGAGTCCCGAGGGCTTTCTTACTGCTGAAGAGTTGCAGGTGCTCGAAGGTACGCTGGCGCAGCGTGCGACGGCCGGCGCGGAACTCGCTGAAGGCGGTTTACAAGCATGAGCGCCGCTACTGCTACCGAACTGGAAGTGCAATCGGTGGTGTTGCTGCGCCTGGGCGACCGGCGCTTCGGCATCTCCGCCAATCAGATTGCCGAACTAGCTGCGCCCAGCCGGATTTTCAAGTTTCCGCATCGCTCCCCGGGAGTGGAGGGAGTGATTTTGCGTCGGGGGCGGATTGTGCCGGTTTGCGAGGTTGCGGAAAGATTGCTCGGCAAGAAGATTTCCGCGCGGCGATTCTATTTGATCGCGCGGCGCCGGTACGACACGCATACGGAGTGGGTGGCGCTTCCGGTGACCGGGGAATGCGAATTGATTAACGCAGAGATTACTTCGGCTGGAGAGCACGACGCGGCGCACGTGGCTGGTTGGATTTCGCACGATGGCGATGTGATTGAAGTGCTGGACGTAACGGCGCTAACCACTCCGCTGGAAGTTCGCACCGACAGCGTGGCGGAGGCTCGACC
>DATFYV010000104.1:0-6996 GCA_035314845.1 Candidatus Acidiferrum sp. | reverse complement strand
CGAATTTTTTCCAGTGCTTCGCGTCCTTCCAGTAATTCCGCGAAGGCCCGTCGTTCCACCGGGAAAAAGATGCGCAGCTCGGAGCCTTCGATCTGCCACCGGCTGCTATGCTCCACCAGTTCACCGAGGAATTTTTTCTCGGCCTGTATCGCCGCTTTGATCTCCGCCACGTGCTCCGCGGAAATTCCCTCAGCTGTGGGTTCTGCAGATGGCTCCTCGGATAGGGTGGCCGTTGCTGCAGCGCTCGGCTCGGAATTTGTAGCGACGGTCTTCAGACCGTGATCCTCGCTTTCATTGCGCGCCGGGGCATCGTTAGCGCTGGAAGCTTTCGCGGCGAATCGCGCGGGCGCCTCGCGCTGAATGGTTTCCGCTAGTTTGGGCGACGTCGTCGGCGTCTCCGGGCGCCACGCGCCGGCTCCCGTGGGGGCCGCGGTAATTCCGGAATCGCCGCGCGGCGCGGCGCCGGGTGATTCGGCGAACATTTTCTTCGGCACGGAGGTCGCGCTGCCCGCGACTGCTCCCCGGCCCGCCCCGGACGACGGCGCGCCGCCACCGGAGCCGCCCTGCATCTCCGATAGCAACTCTTCGAGCGGCGCGAGCCGCGCGGCGTTGATCAACCGCAGTAAGCCCATCTCCAGATGCACGCGCGGATCGGGCGCACGCCGCAAGCTGTCATCGGTCTGCAAAAGTATCTGGAAAAAACGCGTCAAATCCTCTTCACCAAACAGCGCAGCAGCGCGCGCTAGCGCCGGCCGCTGGTCTGTGGTAGCGGCAATCAATTCCGAATCCGCTCCACACACCCTGGCGATCAGCAGATTGCGCACGTGGCGGATGGCTTCCCGGCAAAAGTGTTGCAGATTGCGGCCATCTTTTTGGAAACGGTGCACCAGCCCGAGCGCGCGGTCCGCGGAACCTTCCGCAATGGCCTGCACCAGTTCCTCCAGCGCATCTTCCGGCACCACCCCGAGCAGGTCGCGCACTTCCTTGTCTAGAATCGTGTCGCCGCAATACGCGCGTGCCTGCTCCAGCAGCGACAGCGCATCGCGCAGGCTGCCCTCTGCCATGCGCGCAATCACCGCCAGCGCGCCCGGCTCAATCTTTAGATTTTCTTCTTTAGCGATGTGTTCCAGGCGCCCGGCGATTTCCGCGAAGGTGAGTGCGCGAAAATGGAAATGCTGCGAGCGCGAGCGGATAGTGTCTTCCAGGTTCTCCGGCTCCGTGGTGGCCATCACGAATATCACGCGGTCCGGGGGTTCTTCCAACGTCTTGAGCAGCGCGTTCGACGCTTCCGTGGTGAGCATGTGCGCTTCGTCGAGAATCACCACCTTGTGCCGCGAAGCCGCCGGCGCATAGCGCACCATCTCGCGCAATTCGCGGATCTGGTCGATGCCGCGGTTGGAGGCCGCGTCGATTTCGATCACGTCCAGGGAAGTTCCCGTGGCAATCTCCTGGCAGGCCGCGCACACCCCGCAGGGATTCGCCGTGGGCCCGTTCAGACAATTCAACGCTTTGGCCAGAATGCGCGCCGCGGTGGTCTTTCCCACCCCGCGCGCCCCGGAAAAGATGTACGCGTGGGCCACGCGGTCTTTCTCAATGGCGTTCTTCAGCGTCTCGGTGACGTGTTCCTGGCCCACGAGGTCGCGGAACGTTTGCGGCCGCCACTTACGGGCGATGACCTGGTAATTGCTCATGAGGACAGGGAACTCATCGATGGATTAGGCTCTCCGAAATGGTTGCAGGGAACGAGATTTTTTCGTGCGCGGCCATCTGCGATGACCATCACGGCTGGCGGTGAGAGGAACTTCGGGTGGTCTGCGGCGCCCAAGGCGTTCCCGGTACCGTTGCTCCCTTCCGGGCCTGGCGGGGTTCGCGGGACCTTGTCGCACAGAGCCCGAAGCTCCACTCTCCGGCAGCCGCCTAGACACCACGCTGCTGCGACGCAAAAGTTTAGCACAGCGGCGCGGTGGCGCGAACCCGCCGCGCGCGATCACCAGTTTCGGAGTGCGGCGGCTTGATGGCGCTTTGCGTTGCACCAAGTCGCCGAACCTGGAGCTGCCGCACGGGTTGTGCACTGCGTCAAGCCGCCGCACTCCAGGATTTGTGTCCTGAAGGTAAACATTCCGTCGAAAACTCCGTGTTCGCCAACCGAGAAAAAACGTAAACTCCTAGCTGGATGGTGTTCCTCCGCCGTCCGCCCGCGCCGCAAACGTGGCGCCGGGTCCGCGCGCCAGCGCAAACGCATTGCGGCATCGCCGCGATGCCTCCCCGCGTCAAGGGGCCGAACGCGCTTCTCGCCAAGCGCGCAGGAGGATTTTCAAAATGAAGAAAACTTTGGTCTCATCGCTAGTGGCCGTGGTGTTCTTGTTTACTTCCATCGTTTCCTATGCCGAACCGCACCAGGTCGTGCAAGGCACGCGGGTGCGTCTAAACCTAATCACCGATATCAGCAGCTCCAGCGCTCGCGATGGCGACCCCTTCGTGGCCGTGGTCTCCGAGCCGGTGTTCATCGGCAACACCTTGCTGATTCCCATGGGCACGCGCATCAACGGCACCATCGGCACCGTGGAAAAGGCGCGCCGCTTTTCCTTGTTTCGCGGGCAGGCGTACATGAATCTCACCTTTCGCAGCATGGAAGTCGATAGCCGCATCATCCCCATTCAGATGAGCATCCTGGCCATCGAGGACCGCCGCAGCAATGGCGACACCAAGACCCGCAAGGACATCAAGATCGACGAGGGCCAGGTCTTGCAGGAAAAACACGACTACAAGGGCGACATCGTGGGCGCCTCCATCGGCACCGGCGGCGGCGCACTGGTCGGCGCCATTTTTAGCAACGTGGCGCGCGGCTTCGGATTCGGCATCGCTGGCAGCGCCGCGTACATCGCCATTCGCAAGGGCAAGGAAGTGGAACTCCCGGCGCAGACGGGCATGCTCGCCCGCCTTGACAGCACCGTAACCGTGCCATCCCTCAGCAGCAGCACTCTTGAGAACCAGAACACCGTTGCCGGCGCAGTTTCGGTAAATGCGGTTCCTCCGACCACGGACTCGGCGAGCAGCGGCAACTAACCGAAGGGCTTTCCAGCGTCCTTGGAGTGGAGGGTCTTTAGATCCATGCTGTTGTAGGTGCCGGGCTTCAGCCCGGGACGCACGATCAGTAATGCCAAGATTCCACACGCGGACGCGAACCAGCAGCTCTGGGCTGCGTCGGAGTCTTAGCCCATCGGAGGAAATGGTCCGGGGTTTTGTCGGAGCTAAAGCTCCGACCCAAGATCCGCGACTTTCTCCGCGACCGGGAGAGGTGGAAAAAGCGCCGGAAGAAAGCGCCAGAGCATTGCATTGGTCGGTTGGCGTGGTCGCGAAAAGGAAAGAGCGCCGTGATCCGTAATAAACCGGAGCACGGCGCCGCAGAGGATTTAGGCTGGTTGATCGAGGATTACTGGGGTACTACCGTTGGTGGGAATCGGTTCGCGCCGCACTTGTTCCGCTATGCGGGCGCGGAAAGTTCTTCTTCCTCTCCTTGGGTTGGCGATCGCGAAGCTTTTCGATTCGCCGTTTTTTGGTTATCTGCAATCTTGAAAACATCTATTGCAGCGCGAGTGCCAAAGTTCGCCCGCGGGAAAGTGTTCGTTATGAATAAGGTGCGAATCGCGGTGAGCGCGGCGTTTGCTTCAACGAGGCACAGTGTGCCGGTGCGGAACAACTGGCGCGATGGAACCAGCCGCGCAGCGGCAACAGGCGGGACCTCAGGCCGCGGCGCCGCCGGAGCGGGCGCGCTGCTTTAACGGCGTTGCCTGCGCTAGGGCATCACGCTTCAGATAACGATACAAGCTGGTGCGCCCGATGCCCAGGATTTGCGCGGCGCGCAGGCGGTTGCCTTGGCACATATCGAGGACTCGCTGGATGTGCACTTTGCGAACCTCTTCGAGCGAGAGCGGGCGCCAGTCGTCTTCCGAGCCGCCACGCGGGCCACGGCGCTGCAGTTGCTCGGGCATATCGCCGATGTCGATAAAATCGCCCATGGCCGTGATGCTGGCGCTGGAAATGACGTTCTCCAGCTCACGCACGTTGCCGGGCCACGCGTGTTGCAGCAAGGCGGATTGCGCGCGGCGGGTTAGGCCAGCGATGTTCTTGCCGTAGGCATCATTGTATTTCTTGAGAAAAAACTGCACCAGCAAGGGAATGTCTTCCAGGCGCTCGGCCAGCGACGGGATGCGAATCTGTATGGAGCTGAGGCGGTAAAACAAATCTTCGCGGAAGCGCCCGGCCAAGACCTCGGCGCGGAGATCGCGGTTGGTGGCGGCGATCAGACGGACGTTTACCTGCAACACTTGCGGGGAGCCCACGCGCTGCACTTCGCGATTTTGGATGACGCGCAGCAGCTTGGCCTGCATAGGCAGGGAAGTTTCGCCCACTTCATCGAGAAACACCGTGCCCCCGTTGGCGTATTCAAACAGCCCGGGCCGCGTTTCCGTGGCCCCGGTGAAGGAGCCGCGCATGTGCCCGAACAGTTGGCTCTCCAGCAGGGAATCGACCATCGCCGAGCAGTTGCAGACCGCCAATCGCTGCTGGCTCACCGGACTGATTTGATGGATGGCGCGGGCCACGAGCTCCTTGCCCGTGCCTGTGGGGCCAATTAACAGCACGTTGGAATAGTGCCGGGCAACTTTGCGCGCGAAATCAAAAACTTCCAGCATGGCGGGGCTTTTACCCACGATCCCGTGGAATTCCAGGTCGCGCAGTAGTTGTTCTTCCAGTGCCTTAACGCGCCGGCGCTGGTCGTAGAGCGCCGCAGTCTCGTCCAGGGTGCGTTTTAGACGAATATGATCGACTGGTTTGGGCAGAAAATCGGTGGCTCCCCGGCGGATGGCTTCAAGGGCGGATTCGAGGGTATAGTCCGCAGTCATCACAATGACGTGCACGCCAGGATCGCTGCGCAGCGCGCGGTCCAGGAACTCGTAGCCATTCATCCCCGGCATGTGCATGTCTGCCAGCACCATGCGGCAACGGCCGACGCGCACGAGTTGTAAAGCTTCCTCGGGATCGGAAGTCGGAATCGCTTCATAACCGAGGTCCGAAATCAGCGCCTGCAGCATGTGCAGTTGCGCGGGATCGTCATCCAGAATGCACGGGGTGAGCGTGGTTTTCGGGGACAATACCTCGACCGCTTTCGTATGTGCTTGGGCCACGATGCCCCGATAGAAGGCATGCCGTCTGCCACAATGCCACCAATTTACGCCTCTCCGCGGATTGCATCCTCCGGGGAGTCTTCCTTCACGCAAATTTTTCGCAAAGCTCATCGCAATCAATGGTTTAGAACCGAGTACGTGGCCCGCACAAGGCTGGGCGCCAGTGTGGCGGCTAGAAAGAGCTAGGAAGAGATTGTTAAGGAGAGACCACAAATTGAAACGACTCCGTGCCAAATTGGTGTGAAGGCCAGAGCGCATTCCGTTTTTGACACATCGCGGCCCTCCATTTCTGCTGCACAGGCTGCCCAGCAAGGTTGCCTTTGCGGGAACTGGCGCTACCATCGCGTCCCGAGCTTGCCGTAGCGCTGTTGGGGAGATATGTTTGGGGTTGCGAGGCCCTGTGGATAAGGTGGACAGGAAAGATCGAGAACTGGGGATGGGGCGGGAAATTACCCGGCGCGATTTTTTGAATGGCGTCGCCGTGGCTGTCGGCGGAGCGCTGGCCGGCGAAGCATGCAGCGCCGAGGCGCTCCTGGCTGCTGGTTTGGCTGGCGACTACGCACCGGAAAAGGCGGGGGACTACTATCCGCCGGCCAAGACGGGTATGCGCGGAAATCACGACGGCACGTTCACCTACGCGCACCTGTTGCGCGACGGAATGGACTGGAAAGAACTGGGCAAGGGCGCGGACACCCGCGAAAACTACGATCTCGTGGTGGTGGGCGGGGGCATCAGCGGCTTGGCGGCGGCATATTTTTTTCGCAAACAGGCTGGGCCTGCGGCGCGCATTTTAATTCTGGACAATCACGATGATTTTGGCGGGCATGCCAAGCGGAATGAATTTACCGCCGGTGGACGCACGGTCTTGAGCTACGGCGGGACGCAGTCCATCGAAAGTCCCGGGAGCTACAGCGCGGTAGCGGCCGGCCTGCTCAAGGATATTGGAATTGAAGTACAACGCTTCTATAAGGATTACGACAGCAAATTGTACGGCGCGCTGGGTACGGGATGTTTTTTCGATAAGGAGACCTTTGGCCGCGACCTGATGCTCACGGGGATGAACAGCAACCCGTGGCCGGAGTTTTTGGCGCGTGCGCCGCTCCCGGAAGCCGCGAAAAAAGATATCGCCCGCGTATACACCGAGAAGGCGGATTATTTGCGCGGCCTGTCGCGGGACGAGAAAGCTGCCAAGCTGTCGAAAATCAGTTACGCCGAATACCTCACCAAGTATTGCCAAATGACCCCGGAGGCGCTGCCCTTTTTTCAGGCCATGCCGCACGACCTGTTTGGCGTGGGGATCGATGCTGTTTCCGCGCTGGCCTGTTATGAGAATCCCGACGACTACGAATCCTTCACTTATGCCGGCTTCGATGGACTGGAACTGGAGCAGCGGCCCAAGGAAGAGCCGTACATTTTTCATTTTCCTGACGGCAATGCATCGGTGGCGCGATTGCTGGTGCGCGCGCTGCTTCCCGGCGCGGTTCCGGGAAGCACGATGGAGGATGTGGTTACCGCACGAGCCGATTACAGCAAGCTGGATATTGCTGAGACCCGCGTGCGGATCCGCTTGAACAGCACCGTGGTGCACGTGCAGGACGGTGACGGCGGCACAGTCGAGGTCGTGTATGAGCGCGGCGGGAAACTGCAGCAAGTGCGCGGAGCCAAGTGCGTACTGGCTTGTTACAACGTGATGATCCCCTACATATGCCCGGATTTGCCCGCGAAACAGAAGGAAGCTCTGAGCTATCTGGTCAAGACGCCGCTGGTGTATACCCACGTGGCCCTGCGCAACTGGGAGCCGTTTGCCAAA
>DATFYV010000103.1:0-3700 GCA_035314845.1 Candidatus Acidiferrum sp. | reverse complement strand
CGATCCCATCGCTGACAAACTATTGCTCTCGTCGTCGTTCGTCATTCTGGCCTTTAAGCACGAAATCGCCATGTGGCTGATGATTTTTGTCTTGAGCCGCGACGTGATGATCCTGATGGTCGCCGTGGTCATCCTGCTGATTTTCGGCTACCGCCCGTTTCCCCCCAGCATCCTGGGCAAAGCCACCACCTTCTTTCAGATCGTGATGGTGTTCTCCGTGGTGCTCGGGGCCGCTTATCCGAATGAGCAATCGATATTGCTCAACCATATCTTGATGTATACCGTGGCCACCCTCACGGTGGTCTCGGCCTTTCATTATTCCTTCGCCATCGCGCGCAACTTGAGCGCTGCGGAAAAATAATCCGTGGCCCCGGGGAATCAAGACATCCCGTCGCGCACATGCAAAATCATGAACGCAAAGCTCACGATGATAATCGCAGCGGCAAACCAGCCCAGCGCGTAAGCACGCTTCAGCTCCGGGCCGGGCGTAGGCTGGCGATCTGCAAAAAGCTTGCCCAAAACAAATCCCGCAGCCAGCCCCCCAAAGTGCGCCCAATTGTCTACCTGCAGCTGCCGCACCAGAAAGCCCTGCGCAAAAATGATGACCACCCAGAAGATCAGGCGGTTGCGTTGCGCGCGGATGTAGTCCCCGCCCCGCTTGGTGGTGATGGCCAGCATTGCGCCAATCAATCCCAGCAGCGCGGCGCTGGCGCCCACGGAAAAATTGCCATTCAGGGAACTCAGGACATATCCCGCTATCCCCGTCACGGTATAAAGAAAAAGATAGCGCGCCGAGCCGTACAGCTCCTCCAGCGCCGGCCCTAGCGACAGCAAAATCCACATGTTGAAGAAAATATGCAGCACGCTACCGTGCAGGAAATTGGCGGTGACCAGCCGGAAATACTGGTGATCCTGGTAGATTAACGGCCCGAAGGAGGCGCCCAGCCGCGCCAGCACTTCGCCGTTCATGCCGCCCACGAGGCTAAGTTCTTCGCCCTTTTGCAGCGAGGATACCAGGGAAACGGCGAACATCAAGGTATTTACAACCAGCAGAACCGAGGTAGCCGGCGTGCTGCCACCAAAGAAACCGGAAACGCCGCGGCCTGCCGCAGCCAGGGAGAACGTCAGGCTGGTGCCGCATTCGTGGCAACGCGTGGCCGTCGTCCCTACCAGCGTGCCGCACGCGGGACACATCTTGGGGCGCGGCGCTTCATTTCCGCCAAAGATTCCGCGCAGCGACTTTTTCAGTTTGTCCACGCGCAACTGCCACTCATGGGGAAGGGCCATTCTGCTCCTTGCGACGCGCTAGCGCCGTTCCTATAATACCGGAGTCGTGGCCGTCCCTCCTGAGCGTCGCTTGTCGCGACGGCTATTTCTCGCTTGGGTGGAACTTTGAGTGCGCCGCCGCAACAGTTTCCGCAACAATGTTTCTGCAACAACGTTTCGGCAACAACGAGGACACCATGGATAAATTTGAAGAATTCGGCAAACGCATCGACGAAGAGTTGCAGCGCCTGCGGCATTTCCTCGAAGACGAGGTGGCTCCGGAAACCGAGCGGCGCGGCGCGATTTTTCTGCGCGAAGTTTCGGAAAAGCTGGGCGATGCCGCGCAGAAGTTGGAAGCCCGCCACTCCGCCCGCGCCGCCGCGAGCGCGCCCAAGCCCCAGGAATAATCAGGCAACCCGTTGATTCTTTTCCGCGATCGCAAAATTCGACGCGCCACGCGGTCCAGCAGCGCGAGCTTCGCGTCTCGCGCGGCCCGTTCAGCGAGCGCGTCCGTGTGTATTGCGGTTGCTTTTTTTCTGATTGGGTGCGCGGCAAGGAATCCCATAGCAAGCCGCCAGCCGCCCCCAACTCAGCCCGCGCCAACTCCCGAGAGCACAGAAGCCGCTGCGAAACGTTCGACGGATGTTAGCCCGTCACCGAACCCCGCCGCCGGCAGCACGGCCGGCGCGAAAGCCAAGCGCGTCAAGGTTCCGCCACCTCCCGCGCCGCTGGGCTACAGCGAAGAAGGCAACGCTTCCTGGTACGGCGTCCCATTTCACGGGCGGCGCGCCTCCAACGGCGAAATCTACGACATGTACAAGCTGACCGCCGCGCATCGCACCCTGCCCTTTGACACCATGGTGCGGGTCACCAACGCCAACAACGGCAAGTCCGCGGTGGTGCGCATCACCGATCGCGGACCCTTCGTCGAAAACCGCATCATCGATCTGTCTTTCGCCGCCGCGCAGCAGATCGAGTCCGTCGGCCCGGGCGTGGTGCCCATTCGTCTGGAAGTTATTTCCGGCACGGTAGATCCCACTGCGGGTTTCTTCACCGTGCAAGTCGGCGCTTTCCGCGAGCGCGCCAATGCCGAGCGCTTGCGCGACAAATTGAACGCCTCATACTCACCCATCTATATTCAGAATTATGATTCGCCCGAAGGCATCTTCTACCGGGTACGCGTGGGCAAAATCGCGGGCGAAGATTCCGCCCTCCAGTACGCAAATCAATTGCATGCCCGCGACGGCTTTACAACCTTTGTCGTGCGCCTCGACGAAACCGCGGCGCCCAAGGAATAGTGCATGGACCCCGACTGTTTGTTCTGCAAAATCGCGGCGAAAAAAATACCGGCAAAAATTCTCCATGAAGACGCCGATGTCTTCGCCTTTGCGGACATCAACCCGCAAGCCCCCACGCACATTTTGCTCTGCCCGCAAAAGCACTTCGCGTCCCTAAACGAAGCCTCTCCGGAGGATCAAGCCCTCCTCGGTAAATTGCAGTTGGTAGCCGCGGACCTGGCTCGTAAACATAATCTCCTCCCCGGCTACCGCACGGTCATCAACAGCGGCGCAGGCGCCGGCCAAACCGTCTTTCATCTGCACGTGCACCTCCTCGGCGGCCGCGAATTCGCCTGGCCGCCGGGCTAGTTCCCAATTGCAGCACAGCACATTTCATCTTTCAGCTCGCCGGAATTCATCGGAGGATACATGAGTGTAGTTCGCGGTTTTTGCGGTATTGGCACGCAGGCGAATCCTTGGGGTTGCCGTTTCCTCGCCGCTGCTGTAGCTGTCTTTGCATGCATGATATCGGTGGCGCGCTCTGCCGCTCAGCAACCGGCGACTGCTGCAACGGATACCTCGGGCTTGCTGAGCGTCGAGCGCATCTACTCCGAACCTTCGCTCAGCGGACAGCTAGCGCGCGGCTTGCAATGGTCTCCAGACGACAAACTGTTCTCATTTTTCGAGACACGAGGCAAAGGAAAAGACGCACGCACGGAACTGTGGGCGATGGACGCCGCCTCTGGCGAGCGCCGATTGCTGATTGGCGCGGACAAACTACTGGCCATTTTGCCGCCGCCCCCAGCCAAAGCAAACCAATCCACCGGTCTTGGCCGCATTGCACCGAACCAATATCAATGGGCGCCCGACTCCTCCGCGCTGCTATTCCAAGGAGAACAATCGCTCACCTGGTTCGATTTAAAAAAGCAAACGCCGCACACACTCGTCTCCGGCACGGAGACGCTGGCGGATCCAAAAATCTCGCCCGACGGCCGCAGCGTCAGTTTTGTGCGCCAGCACAATCTGTGGATCGTCGATGTCGCCAGCGCAAAAGAACGCGCCATCACGCATGGCGGCACCGAAGAAATTCGCAAGGGAGAACTCGACTGGGTCTATCCCGAAGAACTGGAAATCAAAACCGCCTACTGGTGGGCGCC
>DATFYV010000102.1:0-4683 GCA_035314845.1 Candidatus Acidiferrum sp. | reverse complement strand
CGGCGATTTTCTGGGAAAAACCGTGCAAGTAATTCCCCACGTCACCGACGAAATCAAGAACACCATTAAGAAAGTTTCCGAAGGCGTGGACGTGGTGATCGTGGAAATCGGCGGCACCGTTGGCGACATCGAGTCGCTGCCCTTCCTCGAAGCCATCCGCCAGATGCGTTTGGAATTAGGCGCGGAGAACACCCTTTTCGTGCACGTCACGCTGGTACCTTATATAGCCGCCGCCGGTGAACAGAAAACCAAGCCCACGCAGCACAGCGTAAAAGAAATGCTGGGTCTCGGCATTCAGCCGGACATTTTGCTCTGCCGCAGCGACCGCCACATTCCCGAAGAGCTAAAGAAAAAAATCGCCATGTTCTGCAACATCGCGGATGCCTGCGTAATTTCCATGGAGGATGTGGACACCATTTACGCCGTTCCCGTGGAGCTGAATCGCGAAGGGTTGGACTTGCAGATCTTGCGCTTGCTGCATCTCGAGGCACGTCCGCAAAATTTCGCGCCCTGGCTGGAACTGGTCGACAAACTGCACCATCCGGTCGGCGAAGTACGCATCGCGGTAGTCGGCAAATACGTGCAGCTCGAAGACGCCTACAAGAGCCTGCGCGAGGCGCTGTTGCATGGCGGCCTGGCGCACCAGCACAAAACTGTTCTCGAGTGGATCGAGGCCGAGGAAATTACCTCGGCCGGCAATGCTGCGGAACGCCTGCGCGGCTACGACGGCATTTTAGTCCCCGGCGGATTCGGCAAACGCGGTATTCAGGGCATGGTACACACCATCCAGTACGCTCGCGAACATCGCGTGCCGTTTTTTGGAATTTGCCTGGGCATGCAGTGCGCCACGATTGAATATGCGCGCGACGTGGCTCGCTTGCCCGACGCCGACAGCACCGAGTTCGATCCGCAAACGCCGCATCGAGTGATTTACAAATTACGCGAGTTGCTGGGCGTCGACGAAATGGGCGGAACGATGCGGCTGGGTGCGTGGCCCTGCAAACTCGTCCCCGGCTCCTTCGCCCACAAAGCCTACGGCAAAACCGAAATTAGCGAACGCCACCGCCACCGCTACGAATTTAATCGCGAATACGAAAAACAGCTGGTAGCTGCTGGCCTGAAAATCACCGGCCGCACCCCCGACGAAAATTACGTGGAAATTGTGGAAGCTCCTGAACACCCCTGGTTTCTAGGCTGCCAGTTCCACCCGGAATTCAAATCCAAGCCGCTCGAACCGCACCCGCTCTTCCGCGCTTTTATCGGCGCCGCGCTGGAACACCAAAAACAAAAGTCGCGCCCAACCAGCGTCGCAGCAGAAACTCATCGCGGCGCAGTAACCGAGCCCCAGCTAGCTTCGCCGATCGAACAGGAACGCGGCGTCTTGCGCGCCGCTCCCCACGCCACCGCGTAGGCGGCCGCAACCCCTCTGGGACTGCGCGGCTTGATGCCGCTTCTACAATGTCTCACTTGCACCCATACCTGTTCCGCACTACAATGTAGTGCATGAAAACGGACGTCTATAGCTGGCGGCTTTCGCGTGGTTTGAAATCGGAGATCGAACGCGCCGCCCGTCTCAAAAAAATGCGTGTGTCGGCGGTTCTGGACTCAGCGGTCCGTGATTGGCTGGCCAAAAACGCCGAAGATGTCGCGGAGGACGAAGAACAAAGGCGCCTACACGCCGCCGTAGCGCCGTTCATCGGATCGATTCGAGGGAAAAATCCCCATCGCGCGGAAACCGCGGCCGCACTAATCAAGAAATCCTTGCGCCGCCGCTATGCTCGCTAATCTGCTGATCGATACCGGCGCAATTTTGGCCATCCTGGACACTCGTGACCGCTGGCACAAAGTCTGCACCGATGCCTTTCTCCAGTTGCGCCTTCCTGCCCTCACATCCGAAGCCGTTCTCACGGAAGTTTTTCATCTGCTGGGACGAAGTCGCATCGATTCCGAGAAAGCATGGAGCTTCCTTCGCTCGGGAGCCGTCCAACTTGCCATCATCGACCATTCGGAGTTGACCCATCTCCATGCATTAATGACGCGCTACCGCGATCGCCCCATGGATTTCGCCGATGCCACGCTGGTCTATCTCGCCGAACGCGAATCGCTCCCGGTAATCCTCACAGTCGACCGCTCGGACTTCTCGACATATCGATTCGCAGGCCGGAAGCGTTTTCAAATTCTCCCCACCGAAGGGCCTTAGCACCCAATATGCTATCTTCGATAATCGAAAATGAATCCTACCCGCGAACTTAATTTAGGCTACTTACGACTCGGCGGCACCAAGCCCCTCTTCCTCATCGCCGGTCCTTGCGTGATCGAAACGGAAAACCACGCGCGAAAAATGGCCGAATCCATAGCCAAAATCGCCGCAGACGCCGGCGTTCCCTACATCTTCAAAGCGTCCTTCGATAAAGCTAATCGCACCTCGGTTAAAGCTTTCCGCGGACCCGGCCTGCGCGAAGGCTTGCGCATCCTGGGGAAAATTAAAGCCGACATGAATCTCCCGGTCCTCACCGACATTCACGAAGTCTCGCAAGCTGCGCCCGCGGGCGAAGTCTGCGACATCCTGCAAATCCCAGCGTTCCTTGCGCGGCAAACCGATCTGGTCGTCGCCGCAGGAAAAACCGGAAAAATCGTAAACGTAAAAAAACCGCAGTTCGTGGCGCCCGCGGACATGGAAAATGTGGTGGAAAAGTTGGTCTCCACCGGCACGGAAAAGATCATCCTCACGGAACGCGGCGCTTCCTTCGGCTACAACAATTTAGTCGTAGACATGCGCAGCTTCGCCATCCTGAAAAATTTTGGCTACCCAGTAGTCTTCGACGCCACCCACTCCGTGCAACTCCCCGGCGGCCAAGGCCACGCCAGCGGCGGCCAGCCGGAATTTATCGAAACGCTGGCTCGTGCCGCCGTGGCCGCCGGGGTCGACGGCATCTTCCTCGAAACCCACGACAATCCCAAGGAGGCGCTTTCCGATGGCGCCAACGCGCTTCCTCTAAATCAACTCGCGCCCTTGTTGTCACGCCTGAAAGAGTTATCGGACCTCGTTCGGAAGTGGGACGCATGAGCCTCGAAACCGCGCGCCGCGTCCTGCTCATCGAAGCCCGCGCCATAGAGGAGGTAATAACGCGTCTCGACGGCGCATTTGAGCGCGCCGTGGACCTGCTGCTCGCCTGCAAAGGCCGGGTGGTGGTCACCGGCATGGGCAAGTCAGGTTTAGTGGCACGAAAAATCTCTGCCACGCTTTCCAGCACCGGAACGCCTTCGTTTTTCCTGCATCCCGCCGACGCTGTGCACGGCGATCTGGGCATGCTCGCACGCGGCGACGCCATGGTGGCCGTTTCCTACGGAGGCGAAACCGACGAAATTGTCGCGCTCCTTGAAGCCTTGCGGCGGCTGGAAATTCCTTTGGTCACGCTCACGGGAAAAATAAAATCCACGCTGGCGGAGGCTAGCGCGGTGGTTCTGGATGTCAGCGTCACCGAAGAAGCCTGCTCGCTGAATCTAGCTCCGACGGCGAGCACTACCGTCGCCATGGCCGTGGGCGACGCCATCGCCGTCTCCCTGCTCGAACGGCGCGGCTTCCAGCCCGACGATTTCGCCGCACTCCATCCCGGCGGCCGCCTGGGCAAAAAACTCCTCCGCGTGGAACATTTAATGCACGCAGGTGCGGCGATGCCGCGCGTGGATGTGACCGCCGCCATGCCCGACGTATTCCACGAAATGAGCGCCAAAAAATTAGGCATGACCACCGTCACGCACAGCGACGGAAAGCTGGCCGGAATCTTGACCGACGGCGACCTCCGCCGCCTGATGGAAAAACACCGCGGCGCAGCCCTGGAATTGAGCGCGGGCGAAGCCATGATCCGCAACCCGCAAACCATAGCCGCGCACACGCTAGCCAGCGAAGCCCTCAACCTAATGGAAAAGGGCCGCATCACCAGCGTAGTGGTCACGGATGACAGCGGGGTGGCCGTCGGAGTCGTGCATTTGCATGATTTATGGACCCTGCAGCTGATTTAGAGAATCAAACCTTCGCAGCAACTATTCACAGACTCCGCGATTCTCTGGGAAAACACAAAACGATTCGTACCATAGGAGACCAACGTGCCTCGAAGTGCAACCAAGATTCCCCCGGCGCTGGCCAAGCGCGCCAAACAAATCAAAGTGCTGTTAATGGATGTGGACGGCACCATCACGCAGGGCGGCGTCACCCTGCTCTCCTTAGCCGATGGCAGCGCCATGGAAATCAAAACCTTCGACGCCCACGACGGCCAGGGCATGACGTTGGCACACACTGCGGGCATTCGCACGGGCGTAATTACCGGACGCGAAAGCGCCGCCTTGCGCCGCCGCTGCAAGGAAATGAGTATCGAATTCGTGTACGAAAAGCAGCCGCAGAAAATCCCCGCCTACGAGGAAGTTTTGCGTAAGACCGGCGTGCCGGAATCGGCCGTAGCTTATCTCGGCGATGATTTGCCGGACCTTACCGTAATGCGGCGCGTGGGCCTGGCGGTAGCCGTAGGCGACGCCGTCGCCGAAGTAAAGAAGGCCGCGCACTACACCACGCGCGCGATTGGCGGCAAAGGCGCCGTGCGCGAACTGGTCGAACTAATCCTAAAATCGCAAGGCATCTGGGAAGAAATGATCGACAAGGCCCGCGCCTGACTGGTGCTCGTATTT
>DATFYV010000101.1:0-3214 GCA_035314845.1 Candidatus Acidiferrum sp. | reverse complement strand
TTGAAGGAAGCGCTAAGAACATCGGTGAAGGTGCGCGGTTGCTCCAGATTGCCGGGATCGAGATGCACGGCGATGACGATGTCCGCGCCTTGCAGAAAACAGCCCTCCACGGGTACCGGAGAGGTTAGAAAGCCATCGACCAGGGTGCGGCCGTCGAATTGAATGGGCACGAAGAGTCCGGGATAAGAGCAGGAGGCGCGTAGAGGGGGCGCAATTGGACCGTGCGCGTAGTACACGGTGATGCCGGCGTTCAGGTCGGTGGTGGCGATGGAAAGGGGCGTCTTGAGCTGCTCGAACTGCGTGAAGGGCGTGAAGCGGGCGAGATATTTTTCCAGGCGCTGGTTGGTGGCCAGGCCAATCCACGAAGGGGTCCAGCGGCCGAAATCGGCAAAGGTGGTGGTGCTGCCGATGCGCTCCATCTCTTCCAGCGGGCTGCCGGAGCAGTAGGCCGCGCCGATGAGTGCGCCGACACTGGTGCCGGAAATGAAGTCGATGGGGATTTTTGCGGCCAGCAGGGTGCGAATTACGCCAATGTGCGCGATGCCCCTGGCGAAGCCGCCGGAAAGAGCCAGTCCCACGCGAGGTTTCGGGGCGTCGGGATTTTCGCCGCCGTAGGCAAAGGCGCGGAGTCTATTGGCGGCGTTGCTCAACCACCCCGGGCTGGAAGTTGGATCGGACATGGAAGTATGAGTGTAAGACTAGGTACGAGTGTAAGGCGAATGTGGCGGGAAGTCAGTTGGTTTGACCGCGGCATGCCGGTTTTGTAACCTGTCCTATAGTACCAATCCACGACAAAAAGGGTGGCCATGAAACGTCGCATCGAAAAAGCGGTGGTGCTGGGGGCTGGAACGATGGGTGCGCGAATCGCGGCGCACTTCGCGAATGCCGGGCTGCCCGTGGTGTTGCTGGACATCGTTCCTGCGGGCGCGTCAGCCGGTTCGCCGGAGCGCAACAAGATCGTGCGCGCCGGACTGGAGGCGGCCAAAAAGTCGAAGCCGGCGGCGTTTTTCACCGCGGCGCTGGCGGAGAAAGTTGCCATCGGCAATTTTGAAGATGATTTACACCGCGTGGCGGAGGCGGATTGGATTATTGAAGTGGTGGCGGAGAACCTGGAGATCAAGCGCAAGCTGCTGGAGCGCGTGGCGGGGTTTCGCAAGCCGGGCGCGATTGTCACCACGAATACGTCGGGGCTGCCGGTGCATTTGATTGCCGAGGGCATGAGCGATGAGTTTCAACAACATTGGTGCGGGACGCATTTTTTCAATCCGCCGCGGTATTTGAAATTGGTGGAGGTGATTCCCGGGCCGCAGACTTCCCGCGATGTACTGGAAACGCTGCGCGATTTCTGCGACCGCCGGCTGGGCAAGGGCGTAGTGGAAGCCAAGGATACGCCGAACTTTATCGCCAACCGCATCGGGACGTATTCCATGCTGAATGCGCTGCGGCTCATGAGCGAATTGGACATGACTGTGGAAGAGGTGGACGCGTGCACCGGGCCGGCGGTGGGTTGGCCGAAGTCTGCGACCTTTCGCACCGCGGATTTGGTGGGGCTGGATGTGCTGACGCACGTGATCAAGAACATCTATGAGACCGCGCCGAATGATGAGTCGCGCGAGCGCTACAAGGTGCCCGCGCTGCTGGAGGACATGACCAAGCGCGGCTGGCTGGGCGACAAAACGGGGCAAGGGTTTTATAAAAAAACCAAAGAAGGCCCGCGAGAAATTCTGACCCTGGACGTGAAAACCATGGATTACCGGCCGAAGCAGAAGGCCAAGTTTGCTTCGCTGGAAGCCGGGAAGGGAATTGAGAATACTCAGGAACGACTGCGCTCGCTGGTGGGGCCGATTTTGCAAGGGCAGAAGGGCGATAAGGCGCAGCAATTTTTGTGGAAGGCTTTGTCGGAGACTTGTCTGTATGCGGCGCGCCGGGTTCCGGAGATTGCCGATAGCGTGGCGGAAGTGGACCGCGCGATGCGCTGGGGATTTGGCTGGGAACTTGGCCCGTTTGAAATGATGGACGCGATTGGAGTGCAGGAGTTCGCCGCACAGGTAGAGAAGGAAGGGCGTGCGCTGCCGTCGCTTATCGAGCGAGTGCAAGCCGGAGGGCGCAATGGGTTTTACGAGAGCGCGAAGGGTGTAACCACAGTCTTCGATATTAGCGGGAAGCCGCGTACGGTTTCGCAACCGAGCGGCGTGATCATCTTGAAATCGCTGAAGGATGCTGGGCGCGAGGTGGAAAAGAATTCTGGCGCCAGCCTGATCGATCTGGGCGATGGCGTGGTGTGCTGCGAATTTCACGCCAAGATGAACGCCATTGGCGCGGATTTGATTAGCATGATTCACAAAGGCTTGAAGCGCCTGGAAACGGATTTCGAGGCGATGGTGATTGCGAATCAGGCGACCAACTTTTCCGTAGGCGCGAATTTGATGCTGGTGCTGGTGGGCGCGCAGGAACAGGAATGGGACGAGCTGCACATGGCGGTAAAGCAATTTCAGAATGTGAATCTGGCGATTAAGTATGCGCGGAAGCCGGTGGTGGTGGCGCCGCAGGGCATGGCGCTGGGCGGCGGCTGCGAAGTGGGTTTGCACGGTGCACGGATCCAAGCGGCGGCGGAATCGTATATGGGACTCGTGGAAGCGGGCGTGGGGCTGATTCCCGGTGGCGGGGGTACGAAGGAGATGTTGATTCGGGCCAACGAACTTGCCGGCAGCGGCGACGATTTGGATTTGTTCCATGCGCTGCGGCCGATCTTCGAGACCATTGCGATGGCCAAGGTGGGGACCAGCGCGGAAGAAAATCGCGAGCTGGGATTCCTGCGGCGCGAGGACGGCGTCTCGATGAATGGCTCGCGGCTTGTGGGCGATGCGAAGGAAGTGGCGTTGAGCCTGGTGCGCGGCGGATGGAAACCGCTGGCGGCTTCGTGGCAGGAAGGGGCGCAAAGCACGCAGATCAAGGTGCTGGGCGAGTCATTTTTGACGGCGGCCAAATTAGGCATTCACATGTTGCAGCGCGGCGGGTACGCGTCGGACTACGATGCGCATGTGGCGAGGAAACTGGCGAACATTTTGGCCGGTGGAGCGTTGTCCGCGCCGCAGCCAGTAAGCGAGCAGTACGTGCTGGATCTGGAGCGCGAAGCCTTCGTCTCCTTGTGCGGGGAGAAGAAAACGCAAGAGCGCATTGCCCACACCCTGAAAACGGGAAAGCCGCTGCGAAA
>DATFYV010000100.1:0-4835 GCA_035314845.1 Candidatus Acidiferrum sp. | reverse complement strand
GTTTGCCCTCGGCCAGCAGCTTTACGCGGCTGAAAGACAATAAACTTCGCAGTTTGAAACGTTGCGAAATGCGGCGATCGGGGGTAAACACTGGCTTTCTCCTGACGATTAGGAGTTACGAGGAAAATACTGTCACAAGCCCCAGGGTAGGGGAGTGTTCGCAACAGCACAGTTGGCGGCTCAATTTCGTACTGTTGTGCGTAGAACCGCGACCAGGACCGGGTGCAAAATCTTGGCAAATAGATGGAATCTCCGCGGGCTAAGTTAAGGCTTGGGAGCCGCGGTAGAGAATTACTTGGGTTGCAGTGCGGAGATTACGGCGTCGGTGAATTCCTTTGTGCCGGTGGTGCCGCCCAGGTCGCGAGTGTGGTGTTTGCCGTCGCGGTAGACCTTTTCGAGGGCAGATTCGATGCGTTGGGCGGCGCTGCGTTCGCCGAGGTGGTAGAGCATTAAGATGCTGCTCATTAGCAGGGCAGTGGGATTGGCCAAACCCTTTCCGGCGATGTCTGGGGCGGTGCCGTGGACGGCCTCAAACATGGCGCATTCGTCGCCCATGTTGGCGCTGGGGACTACGCCCAGGCCTCCCACCAAGCCCGCGCAGAGGTCGCTCATTACGTCGCCGTACAAGTTAGGCAGCAGGAGCATGTCAAACTGCTGCGGATTGAGAACCATTTGCATGCAGGCGTTGTCTACGATCATTTCCTTGTATTCGATTTCGGGATGGTGCTCGGCTACGGCGCGGATGGACTTCAGGAACAGGCCATCGGAAAGCTTCATGATGTTGGCTTTGTGGATGGCGTGAATTTTTTTGCGGCCGTATTTGCGGGCGTACTCGAAGGCGAAGCGGGCGATGCGCGTGGAGGCGCGTTCGGTGATGATTTTCAGGCTCTCGACCACACCGGGAACGACTTCGTGTTCCAGGCCGGAGTACAGATCTTCGGTGTTTTCGCGGACCAGGACGAGGTCGACGTTGTCATAGCGCGAGCTTACGCCGGGGAGATTTTTTACGGGGCGGAGGTTGGCGTAGAGGTCCAAGGTGCGGCGCAGGGCGACGTTGACGCTGGGGGCTCCGCCGGCAATGGCGGTGGCCATGGGGCCTTTAAGCGCGACGTGGTTGCGGCGGACGGATTCTATTGCGGCTTGGTTGATGACTTGGCCTTGGTCCTGGGAGCTGTCGGTGCGGCCCTGGATTTCTTCCCAGTCGATCAGGACGCCGGAGGCTTCGAGGATGCGTTTTACTGCGGCGGCTACTTCGGGGCCGATGCCTTCACCGGCGATGAGCGTGACCTTGTGTCGCATCATGACATCTTATGGTAGGTGAAGCGCGTTGTCGAAAGCGGTGATTTGCCGCAGTGCCTTGCAGGAACTGGTCACACTGCAGAAGACTTGGAGATTTGCTATACTGATTGGGTAGAACATGCGTCGCGGGCTTGCCTGCGAGCGGAGGCCATTAGAATGATCAGTTTAACTCCTGTTGCTGCCAGCAAAGTGAAGGAAATCATGAGCATGCAGACCCCCGTGCCCACGGCGTTGCGCGTGGCGGTGGTGGGCGGCGGCTGCTCCGGTTTTCAGTACCACATGGCGTTTGAGAATCAGACGGGCGAAGCCGACGATGTCGCTGACTTCGACGGCCTGAAGGTGGCGGTGGACCAGATGAGCTCCATGTACCTCGATGGCGTGGAAATCGACTACATCGAGACCGTGGAAGGCGCGGGCTTCAAGTTCAATAACCCGAACGTGAAGAGCACCTGCGGCTGCGGCAGCTCGTTTAGCGTTTAGTAGCGCAGTGTTTGAGTTATGGAGCGCGGAGGTTTTGCGCGCTGTGGAAGCACTCTCGAGGCTCTTGAGCGGATCGTTCAAGAGCCTTTGTTTTGTCTACGCGAGCTGCGTTAGGGGCGCTGCAGTGAAGGAAAACCCGCTGCACGCCAGGATTGCAATGTCCTTATTCGGTCCGTATGCTGTTGAGCGAACATGAAGATAGCGCTCGCGCAGTTTAATCCCACCGTTGGTGATTTCACCGGAAACGCAGCAACCATTTTGAGCATGGCGGCGCAGGCTAAGGCGCGTGGCGCGGAGCTTGCGGTGTTTACGGAGCTGTGTTTGTGCGGGTATCCGCCGCAGGATCTGCTGGAGCGGCCGGCGTTCATTCAGCGCAATCGCGATGAATTGCAGAAATTGGCGGCAGCGGTGCCGTTGCCGTCCATCGTGGGGTTTGCCAGCGCGGTGAAGAACGGGCACGGGAAGTCGGCGGCCAACTCTGCGGCGCTGCTGCGCGACGGTGTGGTGGCGTTTGAGCAGAGCAAGATGCTGCTGCCGACGTATGACGTATTTGACGAGTCGCGCTATTTTCATGCGGCGGAAGAACAAAATACCTTTGCGTTCGGCGGCGAGACGCTGGGAATTACCATTTGCGAAGACGCTTGGAACGATGTGGAGTTCTGGCCAAAGCAACTATACGAACGCGACCCGATCACGGAGATCGTTGAGAAGGGAAGCGGCGTCATTATCAATATTTCGGCGTCGCCCTACAATCTCGATAAGCGGGCGCTGCGTTTTGACATGTTGCGGTCCACGGCGATGCGGCACAAACGGCCGGTGATTTACGTTAACCAGTTTGGCGGCAACGACAGCTTGATTTTTGATGGCGCGAGCCTGGCGCTGACTGCCGACGGCAAGGTGGCGGCGCAAGCTTTGGCGTTCGAGCAGGATTTGGTTTTGTTCGACACGGCTACGGGGCAAGGCGAAATTCACGCGCAGCCCACGGAAGAGATTGCCTATGCGTATGCGGCGCTGGTGACCGGCGCGCGCGATTATGTGCGGAAGTGCGGGTTTCGCAAGGTTTTGATTGGGCTGAGCGGTGGTATTGATTCCGCGGTGGTGGCGGCGATTGCCGTGGATGCGCTGGGAGCTGAGAATGTGCTGGGCGTGTCCATGCCCGGGCCGTTTTCGTCCGAGGGCAGCAAGACGGATGCGCAGGCGGTGGCGCGGCGATTGGGCATCGAGTGTCTGACTTTGCCGATCAGCGAGGTGTTTGACGCTTACCGCAAGGCGCTGGCGCCGGCGTTTGGCGACCGGGCTGCCGATGTTACCGAGGAGAATTTGCAGGCGCGCGTGCGCGGGAATTATTTGATGGCGCTGTCGAACAAATTTGGGTCGATGGTGCTGAGTACCGGGAATAAATCGGAGCTGGCTGTTGGTTACTGCACGTTGTATGGGGATATGGCTGGCGGCTTGGCGGTGATTTCCGATGTGCCGAAGCAGATGGTGTATGAGCTGGCGCGCTGGATCAATTCTAAAGAAAAACATAAGGACGGGCGCGAGAGGGAAGTCATTCCCCAGGCGACCATCGACAAGCCGCCTTCGGCGGAGTTGCGGCCCAATCAGAAGGATGAGGATTCCCTGCCGCCTTATCCGGTGCTGGACTGCGTTTTGAAGGCTTATATTGAGGATTTGCTTTGCCCGGAACAGATTGCGGCTAAGTATGGGTTTGAGTTGAAACTGGTGCGCGATATTGCGCTGCTTGTGGACCGTAACGAGTACAAACGCAAGCAGGCTGCGCCTGGGCTGAAGATTACTTCGCGGGCGTTTGGGTTTGGACGGCCGTTTCCGATTGCGCAGAAGTTTGTGCCGTGAGGATGAGTTTGTGGTTGTGATAATTGGGATTTTGACGCAGAGGACACAGAGTTCGCAGAGAAGAAAAAGCCGGAGGGATTCGAGTGAAGGCATCCTTATATAGCGGCAAGATTGTGCTGAAGGTGGCGGGGCCACTACTGGCACTGATGCTGGCGCTGGGATTGATGACGGGTGTGGCGGCGGCACAGCAACCTGCTGCGGCGGCTGGCGGCGCTGCGCCTACGGCGGCGCAGATGCAGAAGACGCTGGAGGTTTATCTGCGGCATTTGTATGCGTTTGGGCCGGAGGTGGCGGTGCACATCAGCGAGCCGAAGGAGACGCCGATTGCGGGGCTGCTGGTTTGCGATGTGAAGGTCAAGGTTGAAGAGAACGAGCAGACCGGGAAGTTTTACATCAGCAAAGACGGCAAATTCCTGTTCCGCGGAGAGTTGTCCGACCTTACTAAGGATCCCCTGGCCGAGGCGCGGGCGTCGATGCATATCAAGGATGCGCCTTGGATAGGCGGGGGTGACGGCAAAGCAGCGGTTACGGTGGTGGAATACTCGGATTTCGAGTGCCCTGTGTGCCGGAGCCTGCACGATGTGATGCGGGGGATGCTGCCGAACTACCCGCAAGTGCGGCTGGTGTTCATGGACTACCCCCTAGAGCAGATTCATCCCTGGGCGCGGACGGCGGCGCTGGCTGGGAGGTGCGCCTATTCCCAGAACTCCCAGGCATTTTGGAAGCTGTACGACCTGATTTACGACAATCAGGAGCTGATTGCCGCTGGAAACGCCTATCAGAAGATGACCGATTATGCCGGGCAGGCTGGGCTGAACCTGGACGGTTTTAAGGCGTGTATGGCCGGGCCAGAGGCTGCGGCAGCCGTGGACGCCAGCATTGCCAATGGGCGCGAGCTGGAGGTTCAGAGTACGCCGACGGTGTTTGTGAACGGGCGGCGGATTGTGGGTGCGGATCCGCATGCGCTGGAGCAATACATTAAGTACGAATTGGCGCAGCAAAAGGCTGGGGCCAAATAGAGGACGTCGACTCGGACCGGCGGCGAAGACCGAGCTCGTCTTTAGTAAATAAGACTTCCTTTCGTCTGCAATCCTAAAAAGCGGCGTCAAGCCGCCGCACTCCAAGAAAAAGCAGTAGCAGAGAAGCGGGAGGCCTGTGCGAGTATTCCACAGGGCTTGCACAGGGGCGGTTGGTTGGGCAGA
>DATFYV010000099.1:0-6368 GCA_035314845.1 Candidatus Acidiferrum sp. | reverse complement strand
TCTTTGCGCGCCCACGCTGCGAATTTCTTCGCCCCGAGCTTTTGCAGCAATTGCCGCGTTCCGGGCGGCGGCTCAATGCCAGGAACCGTCGGTGACGGAGCGGGCTCGAAAACCGGCGGCACCGCCTTCCCTTTTACTTCTGGATTGCCGTTCAGAATTACGTCGCCCAGATAAGAAAGAACTTTTGTAGCCCGGTCGCCGCGGCTAGGGAATCTAAATAGCTCCGGATAATCTTCCAGAAAAGAAGTGGTCACCTCGCCAGAACGAAATTTCGGATGATTCACCACATTTTCGACGAACGGAATGTTGGTCTTCACGCCACGGATGCGAAACTCGCGCAGCGCGCGATCCATCCGCTGGCAGGCTTCGGGAAGGTTCGCTCCCCACGCGGTCACCTTCACCAGCAGCGAATCGTAGTAAGCCGCCAGCTGCGCTCCAGCGTAAGCTGTCCCGCCGTCCAGCCGAATGCCAAATCCAGCCGGCGAGCGATACGTGGAGAGCTTGCCGTAATCCGGCGCAAAGTTTTTGTCCGGGTCTTCGGTAGTCACGCGGCATTGGAGCGCAGCGCCGTGCAGCGGCACATCCGCCTGCTGCGGCAGATTCAGCGGTTCCTTGTGTAACTCGTATCCTTGCGCCACTAAAATTTGCGAGCGCACCAAGTCGATGCCGGTAATCATCTCCGTGACCGTGTGTTCCACCTGAATGCGCGGATTCACTTCGATGAAATACCACTTGCTTTCGTCCACGTCGTAGAGAAATTCAACTGTGCCGGCGTTGCGATAGTTAGCCTTGCGCGCCAACTGCAACGCCGCTTCGCACAATTCCTCGCGAATCCCGGGGGGCAAATTTGCCGCGGGCGCCACCTCCACAACTTTCTGGTGCCGCCGCTGCACCGAGCAATCGCGCTCATAGAGATGCAGCAAATGCCCATGCTCGTCGCCCAGTATTTGCACTTCAATATGCCGCGCATGCGGCAAATATTTTTCCAGGAACACGCTGGCATTCCCGAACGCCGACTTGGCCTCTCCCTGCGCCTCTTCCAGCAGCGCGTTCAACTGCGACGCGTCGTGCACCACGCGCATTCCGCGCCCGCCGCCGCCCATCGCGGCCTTCACGATGACTGGATAGCCGATTTTCTTCGCGATTTTTTGTGCTTCTTCGGGCGATCCGACTGGATCTTCCGTGCCGGGCAGTACGCGGACCCCCGCCGAAGCCGCTAATTTTCGTGCCGCAGTCTTGTCGCCCAACAGCTTCAGCAACTCCGGCGTCGGCCCGATAAAAATAATCCCCGCCTTAGCGCAGGCCCGCGCAAATTCCGCATTCTCCGCCAGGAATCCGTATCCCGGATGAATTGCGTCGGCACCCTTCTCTTTGGCCAACGCCACGATGCCCGCAATATCCAAATACGCCTGCACCGGCCCTTGACCCGCGCCAATTTGATACGCCTCGTCCGCTTTAAAGCGGTGCAGCGCCAGCCGGTCTTCCTGCGAATAAATGGCCACCGTGCGCAGCCCCAGCTCATTGGCCGCACGAAAAATGCGGATGGCGATCTCGCTGCGGTTGGCAGCGAGAACTTTTTTAATCGGCTGCAATTTAGTTGCTCGTGGGCTCATGCGTGACGCAACGCCGCTTCCGGACGCAATAGCGTTGCGCGAATCTTACATTGTTTCACGCACGCGGCGCGAGGCCCCGCAAAACTTTTCGATGGAGGCGAACGGATTTTTACCGCATGTTTTGGCTAGCCGGGTTCTACGGCTCTTTGGGAGCAGCCTCGGTTGTAGCCGCGGCGCTGCTTACCGGCGCGGCTGCCGCCGGAGCATTCTTGAGCTGCTGCAGCTCCGCCTGCACCGCGGCCCACAGCTTGGGCTTGGCTTTCGTGGCATACGGCGCATCGGCCTGGCTGTAAAAATCCAGCAGTTCGGCGCGCACGTCGGGCGGCGCAGTAGCAAAATTATCTTTGGCTAAACTCTCCAGCAACTTTGCGTGCGTCTCATCGTTCAATTTGTATTTGCCCGGCCCGGTCGTTTCGCCGGTATCAAAATTGTCGTTGATCAGCTCCAGATGTCCCGCGCCCTGTTGCGCGAGCAGTCCCTTGTAACGATCCAGCGTGGCATTAAAGCTGGCCTCAAACATCTTCTCCGTCGCCGGGGTTGGCGTGCGGAACTGCAACACCTTCAGCGGACCAATCTTGGGCAGGATACGCAACAAAAACGCCGCAACCTTATCGCCAAACGAAGGCTGTTGGTAGTCATGCCCCCATTCTTTCTCATAACTTGCCCGCGACAAATTGTAGAGAAATTTCTTCTTCGTGGTTCCCGGCGCATCCTTCATGATCTCGTCGCTTTTCAGGCTCCAGGCAATGCGCGTGGCTTCCGGGAGCAACTTACTGACGGCATGGCGGTAAGAATTGAGCGCTTTATTCTCATCCGCCAGCACGGACTTCAGCTCCAGGCCGTAGGTCTCCCGGAAAGCCTGTTCCAGCAGCGGCACGGAGACTTGAAACCCGATGAAATCGTGATAGCTGACCGGCGCATATCGCTGTTGCGCCACCTCGATCACATCAAATCCAAACTCCGTCTTGACGTGCGCCAGCGGATCCTCCTCATAGTTGACGCTGTCGCCGTACTTCGTTTTCAGCTTGGGATACAGCACCGGCACCGCGCGATTCGTGCCAATCTTGTGCCCGTCGTTATCCGCGGCGTAGTGCGCCAGCGCCCCCAAGGCAAACGCGTAGCCATTCAGATCCTGAGCATCGCGCAACAGCGCCAACACAAAATCCCCGCTGCGTACGTAGTGCGTCAAATCGCTGACCAGCTTGTTACCGTGCGGGTAATAACCCATGTCCTGAATGATCGCCCCACCGTAGGCATAGCCGTGCGCCACCTTTAACTCCTCCGCTGTGGCCTCGGGAAATTTTTTCAGCAGCACCGGCTTGATATTGGTGTCCCACACCGAATCGATGATCGCCTCGTGAGACAGCACGGCGTAGGCCTCGCCTGAGGGCGCGCGCCAAAACAGCATGGCTACGCAGCAAACACCAACGCCTATGATCCGGCAGATGTGCAGCACGGAATGCTTCCAACTGCGTCGCGGCTTCCTAAGTAAGGTCTGAGAAATCCGTCTTGGTTCGAGCTTCATGTCATCGGTTGGATGAACTGTGGACCACGAAGGATGCGGTCGCAGGCAGAGCCAATCACAGTTTTTCGATAAATTCGTCGATGGTAAGGCCAGACTGTTTCAGGATATCGGAAAGCGTGCCTTTGGCGACTTCGCTATGGATCGGAACTACAGTGCGAAAAACCTGATCTCCAACTCTTCGCTCCAGCGAAACATGGCTCCCTTTTTTCGGAGCTCCACGAAGCCTGCTCGCTTCAGCGCTCGGATCACGTGCTCGCCAGACACGCTCGGAAGTTCGGACATTTCACTGCGAGATTTCTACTGTGGTCCAGAACGATTCAGCCTGCGAAGGCAGTTGCTCGGGAAGGCCCCACGTTTCCAAATACAGTTCCATCGCTTCCGTCAGGTTCGCGCGGGCGTCCTCGACATTCTTGCCTTGAGAGGTGACGTTCAACTCAGGGCAGCGCGCCACGTACCAATCGTTTTCTTTGGTAATCAGCGCGGAGAAGCGGTATTTCATGAAGTTGATAGTAGCGGGTGCCTGGCATTCGGGCAACGGCAGGCTTTCCAGCGGATTCAGTACTTGCGCAAAACCCCAATCACCCGGCCCTGAATCTTCAAATCGCTGGCCGCCACGATAATCGGCTCCATTTCGGAATTCGCCGGCTGCAGCCGGATCTTCCCGGCCGGCTCGCGATAAAACCGCTTCAGCGTAGCCTCTTCCCCGCCGATCAGCGCCACCACAATGTCTCCGGCATTGGCCACTTGCGTCTGCTCGCATACCACATAATCGCCATTCATAATGTGGTCCTCAATCATGGAGCTGCCGGTCACCTGCAAAACAAAGGAATTGCCGCCACGCGCAAAATCCCCCAACGACAGGGTTTCATGTTCTTCCACCGCTTCCAGCGGCCGCCCCGCGGCGATGCGCCCCATTAACGGCAATTCGTGCGCTTTTCGCTCGATGACTTGCTCGCGTACCGACTTCGGCAATTGCAAAATCTCAATCGACCGGCTCTGGTTATACCCCCGCCGAATAAATCCCTTCTTCTCCAGCGTGGAAATATGCTTGTGCACCGTCGCCAGCGACGTCAGCTTCAAGCCCTTGCCAATCTCTTCAAAGCTCGGCGCATACCCATGCTTGGTCTCAAACGCCACCAAATAATCCAGCACTTCCTTTTGCCGTTTGGTAAGAGCCATATGCACGCCTCCCGACGCGAACAGCAAGCGAAAACCCTACGCCCACTTTAGGCGAACACCAGGCGAACGTCAAGCGAAATCCATTTGCGGTAGTGGGCCAGTTTGAAATGCGTCCAAATTGGCCTCCTGCTCCTAGCTTGCCTCGTTGTATTTGTCCGGCCCGCGTGCCCATTTGATTTGGCCGCCCGCCCATTCTGCACACAAACAAAATTTAGTTTCGTGGATTACAGTTTTGGGCGACGCGAAAGTGCTTTGGTATTTGACCCACCCACAAAGCCAAAGATGTTTGCGTCCGTGACCAAGTTCATGCAAGTCGTTGCTATCCGTAACGTTGAAAGGCTTACAAATATCTTCTTGTTGAGGGAGAAAGAACGGACTGAGGTACATATTTATACTGTTAAAAAACTCGGGGTCTGCTGGAGTCTCTTTGCCAACGCCTATCTGCATGTCTATTTTACAGGCGATCACCTTGGCCGGAGTTTTTCCAAAATTGCGAACCCGAATGACAGATTCCCACAATCTATGTGGCGTATCGGGCTTCATGTCCTTATGGATCAAGAGCCAAGGACGACTTTCAGTAATGAAGGCTTCTGCGTTAAGCCTAGCGGCAATGGCGTTGTCTTTCGCCGCGACGGCGAGGTTTTTCAGGTGTTCCGCGTGCTCCTGCATGAGCTTCGCTTGCCTGCGAATTACATACCATTGCAAGAAACCAACAATTACCAAGAGTCCGTTAAAAACCCAAATTCCTCGATCAATCCAGTCCTTTTCAATCGACACAACAGGAAATTCCTTGATTTTTACTTGCTGATCTGGGTTCTTGGTCTCCGGGGACTTACTGGAGTTTTCCTGTGCGCCGGTTGCAATCGGCTTGACAGAGGTTTGCGGCTGAGTGGCTGGATTCTTATCGTTATTGGAATTCTTTTTGACGCTGTGGCTTGCACCAGCGGCGATATCGGGTCCCTGCCGTGGGACTGGTGCGGCTGCCTGCAAGATCAACAACATAGTGAACAAAAATATTTTCATCTAAGCCGCTTTTGCCGCGTCTGCTCGGGTGGACTCCACTGCATATTTCGGGATTTCTTAGAAAAGGGAACCTAACCACTCGACGAGCGACACTCTTACAGCACGCCCCGTTCCTTCGCAGTGTTCGCACCGACCCGTTCCGAAGCACACCACGCATTTCGCAATTACGCTGCGTCCGGTTCCGTCACAGGTTCGGCACTGCCCACTTCCATTGCACGTTCGGCATATGTTCCGGTGCAGCGGCATAATCTCGGAGTATACAATGAAATTTCAGCGAACCGAGGTTGGCAGTTCATGTCACCCCTCGTACGCATTGATCGAAACTGACTGGAATTGTTCAATTTCGGGTGACGCGGTACTCAGTGGACATCCAAGTGAGTGAGCCGGTTCCACAGCCTAACGAGCGGTATGGTATTCTGTAGCTTAGGATTTGTGCGGTACGCTCCTGCATTGTCCTGCATGCCCGCCGCACTGCACAGTTTCCAAAACACGATGGCCGCGCCCAGTTGCCACCGCGGGAAGTTTTCCCGCCGCACCCTCGCGCGGCCCGAACCAGGAATTGGGGAAATATGTCGACCGTAACAGAACTGCCGCTGCCGAAAACCAAACGCGAGGTCATCGACCGCGCCGTCATCCGCTTTGCCGGAGACTCCGGCGACGGCATGCAGATCACCGGCAGCCAGTTCACCAACACCGTAGCTCTCTACGGCAACGACATCGCCACCTTCCCCGACTATCCCGCCGAAATTCGCGCCCCTGCAGGCACACTGCCCGGAGTCAGCGGCTTCCAACTGCACTTCTCGAGCGACGACATCAACACCCCCGGCGACGCCATCGACGTGCTCATCGCCATGAATCCCGCGGCCCTGCGTGTGAATATCGCCGACCTCAAAGCCAACGGCATTCTCATCGTCAACAGCGACAGCTTCGGCGAAAACGATCTGCGCAAGGCGCAGATGACCGTCAACCCGCTCGAAGATCATTCGCTCGACAAGTTCCGCCTCTTCCCTGTCGAACTCGAACGCCTG
>DATFYV010000098.1:0-2918 GCA_035314845.1 Candidatus Acidiferrum sp. | reverse complement strand
CGTCGTCCTGGATGAAGCCGCCTCCGCCGGCATTGCCGATGGCGCGCTGCAGTTTGCGGTACGCGGAATTGGCGTAGGGCAGGAGCACCGTGTCGGTGAAGAGGTTGCCCGCGGCGTCGTTGAGCAGCGAGCGCACCAGGGAGGTGATTTGCCCGGCGGTGTTGTAGGCGCTGGAGCCGACTACTGGCATAGTTTCCTCGTAGTATGGCGTTTACGCTGCGCTCATTCGGGCAGCGGTGACTTTTGCAGATACGCGGCAACGCCGATAATGGCGTTGATGAGTGCCGCGGCTTCGCCAATGTGCAGCGTGGCGGCCATTCCAGTTTGTAAATTGAAATGTTGCGGATCGATTCCGACTGCAGCGAAACCGGTGAGCACGCCACCAGCTGCGCCGCTGATGGCGGCGGCGAGCAAACCTTTCAGCCATAGTCTGATAACTGTCATGGTAAGCTCACACGTCGCTACGATAGGTGCGAAGTGTCCGCGCTCCGACTTCTGCTACTTCTGGCCATATTGACGGCGATCTATGCGATCGGCCTGTCGGTGTTGGCGTCTCACGGCTATTCGGCGCGCTCAGAATCAACGTCATTGCTGTGGGGATTTGAATTCCAGGCGCTACTGTCCATCTGGGTGCGAAGGGACCGAAGACACCGAAACTTGAGCTTGCCGTTTGAGTTCGACGCCTTTGTCTTCTTTGGCTGGCCCGTGGTTGTTCCCTATTACCTGTATCGGACCCGCGGCAAGCGGGGCCTGGTTGTAACAGCAGCCGTCTACACGTTGTATGTCGCTCCGGTGGTGATCTCGGTCATTGCCTCAACCATTGTCCGCCTGATAGCTCGATGAGGAGCGCGTCCTAGTCGTCGAGCACCGTACGTTTTGCCTTTATAAGACGGTGACGAAAGGTTGCTCGTGGAATGCTGGGACCGAGTCGTCGAGGACGTCGTAGGCCCATTTGTCGTAGTGCTGCTCTTCGCGGGCGCTGCGATCGGCGAGGCGGCGCTTCCCTACTACGCGGGGGGCTTTGCGCGACCACTCGATGGCGTGGGCGATGTGTTCGGCGGCGGCAGCGGTTAGTTGCACGAACTCGCCGCGCGGGCCTTGCAGCGTGAAGCAGTGCTCGTAGTCGCCGCGATACGGGAACGGGCCTAGCGCGGGGACGCATACGCCGTTCTCGCGTTCGAGCGTTTGCGCGTACCACTGGCGCGGGCTGCCGTAACTTTCTGGAGGCATCCAGCGTTCGATGTGCCAGCGGTTGACGGCGGGATATTTTGGTTCGCGGCGCAGCTCGACGACTTCGCGCAATAAATTGCCATCGGCGTCGCGGTCTTCAAATTTTCCGCCAATCCAGGCCAAGCGATTCCAGCCCCAGACGGCGCGGTAGTTTGCTTCGCCCACACGATTTATTCCGCCGGCGCGCAGGAGACGTTCCGCGACCTGTGGCGGTGGGTCATGTGTTTCGCGCAGGATCACGACGTGCGCGCACCCTGAGTATGCCTTCTTTCGAGGGCGCAAACTTATCCTGTTTTTACCCATGTAAACGGGAAGCTGTTGTGTTGTAGCGTGCGATTCTACAGAACTTACTTCGAGCGGAAAGACAGCCGCTTGGCGTTAAAGGTGGGGCTTGGGTTGCGGTTTCCGCATGCGAGGCGACCAAAGCGCCGGTGGCTCTGGTATTGGGGTCAGTGCACCATCTTCGTGCGACAGTGGATGCGTGCGACGCTCAGCGAACTGCCAGCCAAAATGCGCACAGATTACGCCCGCGAGCAGCGTCAACAGTACGGTCCACCAACGCTCGAGCTGACGTGTTGCCAACACTGCATAGGCAATTCCCGCAGGAACAGAAGCCACGGCAGCGGCTGAGTAAAGCAGATAGCGGCGTATCGCGGCATCCGGCCAGGATTCAATTCTTTCGGCCACGGGATTTTAACTCCTGCCACAAATCATAGAATACCCGAATGGGAAAGTACAAAAATATGATTACCAAAACAGCGCGTTCGCTATACTCCGCGTACGTTTGCAACCAGCCTGGGCCGAGCGCCCACTCCACACTCCGGGAGACGAGGATGATCGAGACAACTACTCCCATGACCGCGGAAGTGTGTTGCGAGATGAATTTCAGAAAAGGTATATCCAGCCAGTCGCCAGCGCCCATAGCGGCGCACCATATCAAAGACTTCGCTCAGTAGCAACCTATGAACTATGCCATCCGGTTAACCACGGCATGGGTGCAGCCACAAGGGCACGGCGAGCCGTGCCCTTGCGGTGCTTGCTGCGGGGGGTGTTGCGGGTTGTGGAGCGGAGAGCCACGTGAAGATTAGTAGCCGGTTGGGCGCGCCAGGGTGTCGATGTACGCGCCGGTACGCGGCGAGTCATCCCACACCTGAAACGCGGTGTCGAAGTAGAAAATGTACGACGCGGCGATGCCGCCGCTGGCGCCGTAGATCGGGAACACCGTGTTGCCATTGACTTCGTAGAAGTCGATGTCCTTGAGCACGGCCCGGCCCCAGTGGGAGAGATCGAGGAAGTCCACGCGGGTTTGGTCGGCGTTGACGCTGGCTTTGATCGGAATGCCACTCATGGTCTTGCGGCCGCTGAAGAGCAGGTCCAGGTCGTTGCCGGATTTTTCTCCGCCTTCCTTGATGATTTGGCTGACGGTGATGCCGAGATTTTCCCAGGCGTGTTCCTGCTCGACGGCCATGTAGGCGATGAGTTTGCCAAGATGGTTGATGCCCAGGGATTTGCGGACTTTGTTGATGGCCAGGCGGACGTTGCTGGGCGTGAGCGCGGCGTTGCCGGCATTCACGCGCGGGGTGGCCAACTGAATCGGGTAGGTGGCGCGATTCAGGTTGAGCCAGGTGCCGGTGGTGGCGTTGTTCTGGTGATATTTGATGCCGTAGAGCGAGACGGGCTGCGCGCCG